>CAZYPY010000001.1:0-66923 GCA_964649545.1 uncultured Microthrixaceae bacterium
GCATCGGCACCCCGTCGGTCACCACCCAGGGCATGACCGAGCCCGAGATGGCCACGATCGCCTCGCTCATCGCGCGGGCCCTGCGCCACCGTGAGGACGAGGCCGAGCTCGCGGCGGTGCGCGACGAGGTCGGCACCCTCTGCTCGAAGTTCCCGCCCTACTGACCGGGCGGCCCCGGCCGACGAGGGTGGGGTGAAGCACCTCAGCCCGCGCGCCCGGCGGGCCGTCCTGGTCGCCGGCCTCGCCGCGGCCGCCTACCTCGTGTTTTGCGGCGTGTGGCTGGCCCTGGCCCGGCGCGAGGCGCGCACCGGGAGCGACCAGCTCACCGAGTTCCGCCAGGACCCCGACCCCCAGGAGATCCTCGACGGGACCGCGCTGCCCGTGATCCGCTCGGCGCAGGCGGACTTCGAGTCGGCGCGGGACCGGGCCCGGTCCCCGCTGCTCGCACCGTTGCGGATGGTGCCGCTGGTCGGCCGCCAGGTCGACTCGTTCGCCGCGATCTCCGACGCCGCCGCGCGGGTGACCGCGGCAGGGGTCGACGGCGCCGAGGAGGCCCGACGGGTCCTGGGCGGTGACATCCCGCCCGGGGAGGGTCGGGTCACGACCCTGCGGCGCCTGGCCGAGATCGCCGAGAACACCTCGGCCCGGATCGCGACGGTCCCGCTGGGCCCGAGCGACGACCTGGTCGGGCCCGTCCGGCGCGCCCGCACCGAGTTCGCCGAGGAGAAGGACCGGATCGAGCTCGCCCTGCTCTACACGCGCGACGCGGCCGACTCACTCGCCGACATCCTCGACGGGCCGTCGTCGTACCTCGTGATGGCGGGCAACAACGCGGAGATGCGGGCGGGCTCGGGCATGTTCCTCTCGGTGGGACGGGTCGACTTCGCGGGCGGCCGCCTCCAGCTCTCCGACTTCGAGTCGACCGGCGACCTCCACCTGGACGAAGGGGTCGCCTATCGGGACCGGGACCTGGAGGAGCGGTGGGGGTTCGCCCACCCGAACCGGGAGTGGCGGAACCTCGCACTGTCACCACGGTTCCCGCCCAACGCCGAGATGGCCACCCGGATGTGGCGCGAGGCGGAGGGGAGGGCCTCCGACGGCGTCCTCGCCCTCGACGTGGTGGGCCTCCAGGCCTTCCTCACCGCGACCGGGCCCGTCGACGTGGGTGAGCTCACCGTCGACGCCGACAACGTGCAGCAGCTGCTCCTGCACGACCAGTACACTGGCGACCCCGACCAGGCCGCCCGCCGGGACCAGTTGGCCGAGATCGCCCGGGCCGTGCTCGAGGCCTTCGACTCGAGCACCCCCGACCTGCCCGCGTTGGCCCAAGCCCTGCGGGTCGCGGTCGAGGGGCGTCACCTCATGATGTGGTCCCGGGACGCGAGCGATCAGCGGGCGTGGGAGCAGGCCGGCGTGAGCGGGTCGGTGGGGAAGCACGACGTGCTGGTCGGGCTCATGAACCGAGGGGGGAACAAGCTCGACCAGTACCTGTCGGTCGAGGGCCGCGTCCGCACCCGGGCCGTCCTGGAGGGCAGCCTGGTGACCGTCCGGCTGACCGTCGAGAACGAGGTGCCGGACGGCGAGCCCGACTACATCGCGGGCGAGGGCGAGTACGGGCTCTACGACGGCTTCTTCGCCCTCACGATGCCGGGTAACTCCGAGCTGGTGGACACCAGCGTGCCGGAGGCGGTGGCCGCGGGACCCGACGGCGACACCCGGGTGCTCGCCATCCCCGTCCTGATCTCCCAGGGTGACACCGTCGAGTGGAAGGTGTCGTTCGTGGTGCCCCCCGAGGTGGCGTCGGTGACCGTGGGCCCCTCGGCCCGCGTCCCCAAGCTGGAGTGGTGGGGACCCGACGGCCTGCGCTGGAACGATCTCGACACGCCCCGCCAGTCCGTGCCCCTGCCCGCTCGCTGAGTGGCCGCGCCGGTCGCGGCCGGGGTCGGCCGTATCGGCATCCGAACGCGCGAGGTGAAGGAATTTCTCACTTAGGGTGGCGGAGCGGCGGCGGCCGGTGTACGGTCGGGGTGGAACGGAAACCACGACCTGCGAAGGGATCGTCATCATGGCCTCGAACCTTGAGCGAATTTCGAAGACCAGCCCGCTCCGGGCGATGTTGGCAGCCGGCGGGCTCGCCCTGCTCCTCGCCCTCGGGATCGCGGTCCCAGCCTCGGCCCAGGACTACCCGACGCCGTCCACCACACCGACCTCGGTGCAGCGGAACGACGTGACCGACACCCTGCCCCGCACTGGCTCGGACAACACCCAGACGCTCGCCATCGTCGGGGGCGCGGTGCTCGTCGCCGGCGCCGGCCTCGTCGTGGTGGGCAAGCGGCGCCACGACCGCCACGCCAGCACGGCCTGAGCACCCGACCGGCGGGGCGCGGCGAACACCCGGCCACCCTTCGCAACGCACCCTGGAAGCGAACAGCGCGCCCCCTGCGGGGCGCGCTGTTCCGCGTGCGGCGGGCGGGCCGACGGCGGCCGGGGTTCAGGTGATCATGTCGGCGCCGGGTCGTAGTAGAAGACCCGACCGAGCACCCGGACCGCGAGGCGGGCCGGTCCGAGCACGGCTTGTGGCGCGGTCGTGGTGGTGGGCGGTGCGGTGGTCGAGGTGGTCGCCGGTGGTGCGGTGGTCGAGGTGGTCGCCGGTGGTGCGGTCGTGGTGGTGGGCGGAACGGTGGTCGACATGGTGACGGCGCGGGGCTCGAGCAGGTCGCTGAGCGTGGTCCAGACCGGCTTGAAGCTGCCGTCCTGGCGCCGGACCCCGAAGTAGCCCTCGCGGTCGCTGGTGTTCCCCGAGTCCCGGTCGTAGCTGTAGAGGTAGAAGCGCTTGACGTAGGGCCACTCGCCGAAGGCTCGGGTGATGGCCTGCCGGGTGTAGGACGCCTGGGTCGACTCGGACACGCCGCCGGCGTTCGGTGCCGTGCTCCAACCGACCTCGGTGATCCACATCGGCTTGGGCACGCCCCGGGTGACCGTGGTCTGGCGGATGAGCTCGATGCGGCGGTAGTCCCACCGGGGGTCGGCGTTGTCCGTCATCGGGCTCCCGGCGGGGTACGGGTGGACGCTGTAGACGTCGAAGTAGTCGCCCAGGTTCGGATCGGCGCGCAGCACCTCGTCGATCCAGTAGCGGATCGGGCCGCCGCCGCCGGTCTGGAGCAGGTCGCCGGAGATGACGACGTCGATCTCGGGGTGCGCAGCGTTCACTGCGCTGCCGCTGGCGCGGACGAGACGCGCGTAGCCTGCCGGGTCGGGCAGCGGGCCCCAGTACGTGTCGCTCCACGGCTCGTTCCAGATCTGCACCGCGGTCAGGGGCATCGGGGTGAGCTCGGGGCGGACCGAGGTCCAGAAGGTGCCGCCCTGCCCGTAGCGGTTGACCACGGCCTTGGCGAAGTTGGCGAAGTCGCTGTTGTTGGCCGGCGGGAAGCGGTCCGCACGGTCGGGGTGGTTCGAGGCCCAGGCCGGGGGCGAGCCGAGGATGGGGAGGACCTCGATGCGGGCTTGGGCGGCCGCGGCCATCAACTGGTCGGTGCGGCCCCAGTCCCAGCGCCCCCGCTGTGGCTCCAGGACCCGCCACTCGAACCCTTCACGGGTGTGGGTCACACCGATCCGGACCAGGCGGCGGAACTCGGCGAGGGTGCCGGGCTCGCCGCCCCAGATCTCGTGGGTGTTGATGCCGACCCGGCCGGCGTACGGCGACGGTTCGGTCTCGGCGGGCGCGGCGCCCGCCGAGCCCGTCGTCCCCCCGAGGGCGAGGAGGCCCAGGGCGAGGGCGGCGAGGATTCCCACGGCGAGGGGGCGGGTGGACCAGCGGAGGGTTGCGGACGTTGACATCGCGGCCTTCTTTCGCTCTGTCACCCGGTCCCAGGTGCTGGGTGACGTCCGAGACATCGGTGCGCACAACGTGGGCCTGAAGGACTATTTCCGGGGGGTGCCGAGCAGGTGCATCCGCGCCATCGCCGCGACGGAACGCTCGGCCGCGTCGCCGGGCCCGTAGGGCGAGGGGATGGCCGTGAGCTCGCGGTGCACCGCCCCGGGGTCGGCGAGCCACCGCGACGCGGTGCGTCCGATCTCGGGTCCCACCGCGGCGAGAGCGGAGAAGGTGCCGAGCACCTCCGGCCGCTCCGTCGAGCGGCGGACGACCACGACGGGTCGCTTCACCACGCTGGCCTCTTCCTGGACGCCACCGGAGTCCGACACTGCCAGGGCCGCCTCGGCGAACAGGCCGAGGAACTCGCGGTAGCCGAGCGGTGGGACCGGACGCAGCGCGTCGAGCCGCGCACGGAGACCGAAGGCCTCGACCCGGGCGGCCAGGCGCGGGTGGACGGGCAGCACGACCGGCATCTCGAGGTCGGCGAGCTGTCCGAGGATCTCGGCCAGCCGTTCCGCATCGTCCACGTTCTCGGGCCGGTGGAAGGTCGACAGGACGAACCCGTCGCTCACCACGCCGTGCTCGGCGAGCAGGACGGCCCGCTCGTCGGCCCCCGGCAGCAGCTCCACCACCGCCTCCACCACCGTGTTGCCGGTGACCGCGATGCGCGCGTCGGGGATCCCCTCGGCCAGCAGGTTGGCGCGGCTGGTCTCGGTGGGGGCGAGGCAGAGGTCGGTCACGTGGTCGACGAGGACCCGGTTGTGCTCCTCTGGCATGGCTCGGTCATGGCTGCGTAGGCCCGCCTCGACGTGCACGAGGGGAAGCTCCCTGGCGTTCGCCGCGAGGGCGCCCGCCAGCGCGCTGTTGGTGTCGCCCTGCACGACGACCGCCGCCGGCCGCTCGTCGCCGAAGAGGGCGTCGAGGGCGGCGGTGGCCTCGCCGATCTGGGCGCCCCGGGTGCGACCGCCCACGTCGAGGGCGTCGGTGGGTGGCTGGAGGCCGAACTGGGCGAAGAAGACGTCGGACAGGGTGGCGTCGTAGTGCTGGCCGGTGTGGACCACCCAGCACCGGTCGCCGAGGAGGCGGACGAGGCCGGCCAGCTTGACGATCTCGGGCCGGGTGCCGAGCACGACGGCGACCCGGCCGATGTGGTCGAGGCTCACGACCGCCATTGTGGCGGTGGTCGTCCCCTCAACCGGGGACCGCGCACGTTCAATCGGGAACGACGCCGGCCGACGGGACAATGGTGAGCATGCCCGTGGAACTCCCTTCTGATCAGGTCGCCTCCGGACGGATGCTCGGCGACGAGGAGCTCGACCTGCTCGCCGAGGTCATCCGGTCGGGCACCCTGACCGCCACGAAGGGGGCACAGACCCCCCTCCTCGAGCGTGAGTTGGCCGAGACCTTCGGGGTCCCGCACGCGATCGCGCTGGCGTCGGGCACCGCCGCCGTGCACACCGCGATCGCCGCCGTCGACCCCGAGCCCGGCGACGAGATCGTCACGACCTCGATCACCGACATGGGTGCGATCAGCCCGATCCTCTACCAGGGCGCCATCCCGGTCTTCGCCGATGTCGACGCTCGGACGGGCAACGTCACCGCCGCCACCATCGAGTCCTGCCTCAGCGATCGGACGAGGGCCATCATCGTCACCCACCTCTTCGGCAACCCCTGCGAGATGGGCCCGATCATGGCCCTCGCCGAAGCTCGCGGGATCCCGGTGATCGAGGACTGCGCGCAGGCGTACCTGGCCCGGACGGGGGACGACCTCGTCGGCACGATCGGTGCGATCGGCTGCTTCAGCCTCCAGCAGGGCAAGCACATCACCACCGGTGAGGGAGGCTTCGTGATCACCGCCGACGCCGACCTCGCCCGGCGCATGCGGGTCTTCGTCAACAAGGCGTGGCCCTACGGCGAGCCGAACCCCGACCACGAGTTCCTGGCCCTCAACTACCGGACGACCGAGCTGGCGAGTGCGGTCGGCCGCGCCCAGCTCGCGAAGCTCGCGGGCGGGGTGGAGCGGCGGATCGCCGCCGCCGGTCGCCTGACCAAGCTGCTCGCCGGGGTCGAGGCGCTGGTCACACCGGAGACGGCGCCGGGCGACACCTCGGTCTTCTGGCGCTACGCGCTCCACGTCGACGAGCGGCGCCTTCCCGGTGGACCCGACGCCCTCGCGGCCGCGCTGCGCGAGGTCGAGGTGCCGTCCGCCCCCCGCTACATCCAGAAGCCGGCCTTCCGCTGCAAGGTCATCGCCGAGCAGCGCACCTTCGGAGACAGCGGGTTCCCCTTCACCCTGGCCCGGCCCGAGACCCTCGACTACGCCGCCGACCGCTTTCCCGGTACCTTCGCCTACCTCTCCTCCGTGCTCGTCCTGCCCTGGAACGAGCGATTCACCGACGACCACGTCGACCACCTCGCCGGTGCACTGACCGGTGCCGTGGACGAGCTGACCCGGGAGGCCTGATGCCCGCCACCGAGCCCAAGCTGCCGCTCGCCCTCGTGGGCGCCGGGCGCATCGCCCAGTCCTACGTGGACGTGGTCGCGGCGTCCGACTGCGTCGAGGTCGTGGCGGTCGCCGACGTGGACGAGGCCGCCGCGGCCCGCCTGGCCCGCCGGTTCGGCGACGCCCGCTCGTTCTCGTCGCACGGCGCCCTCCTCGACGCCGTCGAGCCCGCCGGCGTGGTCATCGCCACCCCGCCGGTCACCCACGGGCCGATCGCGCTCGAGTTCCTCGAGCATGGCGTCCCGGTGCTGTGCGAGAAGCCTCTGGCGGTCGACACGGCCACGGCCCGGGAGATGATCCGGGCCGCGGAGCGGGCTGGCGTGATCTTGACCATGGCGGCCAAGTTCCGGTTCGCCGACGACGTCACCCGCGCCCGCCACATCGTGGACTCCGGGATCCTCGGCGACCTGCTGTTGTTCGAGAACGCCTTCACGTCGCGCGTCGACATGTCCGGTCGGTGGAACGCCGACCCGCGCATCGCGGGTGGAGGCGTGCTGATCGACAACGGCACGCACTCGATCGACATCGCCCGCTTCTTCCTCGGCCCCATCGGCGAGGTCATGGCGGTCGAGGGCAAGCGGACCCAGGGCCTCGACGTCGAGGACACCGTGCGGGTGTTCCTGCGCTCGGTCGAGGGCATCATCGGGAGCATCGACCTCTCCTGGAGCATGGACAAGAGCCTCGACCACTACATCGCCATCTTCGGCACCGAGGGCGAGATCCGGGTCGGCTGGCGCAGCTCCAGCTTCCGGCAGGTGTCGAGCAGCGACTGGGTCTCGTTCGGCAAGGGCTACGACAAGGTCGAGGCCATGGGCGGGGCGGTACGCAACTTCTGTCGAGCCATCCGCGGCGAGGAGCCGCTGCTCATCACCGCGGACGACGCCCTGGCCTCGGTGGCGGTGGTGGAGCAGGCCTACGCCTCGCTGGCCACCGATCACTGGGTGCCCGTGCCGACGGGCATCGATGCGATGGCCGGCACCCGTGCACGCGGCGGCAGCGCCGCCTGATGGCCGCTCGGTGATGGCCCGCGTCCACCCCACCGCGCTGGTCGAGGACGGCGTCGTCCTCGGGGAGGGGACGGTCGTGTGGGACAACGTCCACCTGCGGGGCCCGTCGCGCATCGGCCGGGACTGCATCATCGGCGGGAAGACCTACGTCGCCTACGGCGTCGAGATCGGCGACCGGGTCAAGATCAACGCCTTCGTGTACCTCTGCACGGGGATCACGGTCGAGGACGGCGTGATGATCAGTGCCGGGACCGTGTTCACGAACGATCGCCATCCCCGGGCGACCACGCCGGACCTCGCCGAGCTGCGCTCGTCCGAGCCCGACGAGGACACGACGAGCACGCTCGTCGGGGCCGGCGCCACCATCGGCGCCCGGGCGGTCATCGGCCCCGGCGTCGACCTCGGGCGGTTCTCGATGGTCGCGGCCGGCTCGGTGGTGACCCGCGACGTCCCGGACTTCCACCTCGTGGCCGGGGTGCCCGCCACCACCATCGGCGTCGTGTGCCGGTGCGGCCCCCCAGTGCTGCGGGTGAGGGCGGGCGATCCCCTGGGTGACCACGACGACCTGGGCTGCCCCGAGTGCGGGCGCCGCTACGCGGTCATCGGTGGACGGGTGAAGGAGCTCGGGGAGTGACCGAGGCGCAACCGTCACGCGGGGAGGACCAGCGCTGGGCGGTCGTCGGCGGCGGGATCCTCGGCCTCTCGGTGGCCCGGCACCTGCGCGCCGAGGGGCACGCCGTCACCCTCTACGAGGGGGCGGACGACCTCGGCGGCCTCGCCTCGGCCTGGTCCATCGACCTGCCCGGCGGCGAGCACCTCACCTGGGACCGCTACTACCACGTGACCTTGCTGTCCGACCGGCGCACCCGGGGGCTGCTGGACGACCTCGGCCTCACCGACGAGGTCCGCTGGGTCGAGACGCGGACCGGCTGCTACGCCGACGGCGCGCTCTACTCCGTCTCGAACGCGGTCGAGTTCCTGCGCTTCCCGCCGCTCGGTCTCGTCGACAAGCTCCGCCTCGGCGGCACGATCCTCTACGGCTCGCGGATCCGCGACGGTCGTCGCATGGAGTGCATCGGGGTGTCGGACTGGCTCCGGCGCTGGTCGGGCAGCCGGACCTACGAGCGCTTCTGGCTGCCGCTGCTGCGGGCCAAGCTCGGCGAGAGCTACCAGGAGGCATCGGCCGCGTTCATCTGGTCCACCATCCAGCGTCTCTACGCCGCCCGTCGCAGCGGGCTCAAGAAGGAGATGTTCGGCTACGTGCACGGCGGGTACGCCCGCACCATCGACGCCTTCGCCGCCCACCTGCGGGCCGACGGCGTCGACCTGCACACGGGTTGTCCCGTCTCGTCGGTCCGCCGTGACGGCGACGGCTTCGTGATCGAGACGCCCTCGGGCCACGAGCGGGCCGACCGCGTCGTGGTCACCACCGCCGCGCCGCTGGCCTCGCGCCTGTGTCCCGACCTCGGCGGCGACGAGCGCGCGCGGCTCGACGAGGTGCGCTACCAGGGCATCGTGTGCGAGTCGCTGGTGCTGCGCCGGCCCCTCGCGCCGTACTACCTGACCAACATCACCGACCCGGGCACGCCGTTCACCGCGGTGGTGGAGATGACGTCGCTCATCGACCCGGCCGAGGTCGGGGGCCACACCCTCGTCTACCTTCCGAAGTACGTGGCCCCCGACGATCCCCTGCTCGACACCCCCGACGACGACGTGCACGAGGCCTTCTGGCCGTACCTGCGCCAGATGCACCCGACGCTGACCGACGAGGACCTCGTGGCCCGACGGGTGTCACGGTCCCGACGGGTCTTCGCGGTGCCGACCCTCGGCTACTCGGATCGGGTGCCGCCGATCGTGACCTCCGTGCCGGGCCTGTACCTCGTGGGCTCGGCCGACCTCGTCCACGCCACCCTCAACGTGGACGACACGCTGGGGTTGGCCGACGAGGCCGCCGCCCTGATCACCGGTGCCGAGGGCGCACGAGCCGAGGCGGTCCCCGCATGAGCACACGCGCGGCCAAGCCGCTGGCCAGCCTGTCGCTCGACGCCGACAACCTCTGGTCGTACCAGAAGACCCACGGCGACGCGGGGTGGGACCGATACGGCTCGTACCTGGACGTGCTCGCGCCCCGGGTGCTCGACTTCCTCGCCGCCCGCGGCCTGACCATCACCTTCTTCGTCGTGGGCAAGGACGCCTCCCTGCCCGAGAACCGTGAGCCACTCGCCGCGCTCGCGTCCGCGGGCCACGAGATCGGCAACCACTCCTACCGCCACGAGCCCTGGTTGCACCTCTACGAGCGACAGGAGCTCGTCGACGAGCTGACCCGGGCCGAGGACGCCATCGCCGAGGCGACGGGGGCCCGGACCGTCGGCTTCCGCGGCCCCGGCTACAGCCTGTCCACCAGCACCCTCGAGGTGCTGGTGGAGCGCGGCTACCGCTACGACGCCTCCACCCTGCCCACGGTGATCGGCCCGCTCGCCCGGGCCTACTACTTCCGGGCCGCGAAGCTCACCGACGAGCAGATCGCGGAGCGCTCGGAGCTGTTCGGGACCTGGAGCGACGGCCTCCGGTCCATCCGCCCGTACCGCTGGCGGGTGGGCGAGCAGCTGCTCACCGAGCTGCCGGTGACCACCCTGCCGCTGGGCCGGGTGCCGATCCACGTGAGCTACCTCCTCTACCTGGCCGGGGTGCGCCCCGCGCTGGCCCGGGCCTACTTCTCGACCGCCCTGCGGCTGTGCCGACTCCGGAAGGTGGAGCCGTCCATCCTCCTGCACCCGCTGGACTTCCTCGGTGCCGACGACGTGGCCGAGCTGGCCTTCTTCCCCGCCATGGGCATGGCCGGCGCGGCCAAGACCGAGCTGGTCGGGCAGTTCGTCGACCAGCTCGCCGACCACTACGAGGTCGTCACGATGCGGGACCACGTGGAGGCCATCGAGCGGCGGGGCGGCCTCGACGTCGTCACCCCCCGCTTCGCCACCGAGACGGCCCCGGCGGCGTGAGCTCGGTGCCGTGGAGCTCGGTGTCGTGGAGGTCGGTGCCGTGACCGCCGTCGAGCACGCGGTCGGGCCCGACCTCGACGAGCCCCGCCCCGAGGGCATGCGCCCGTTCGTCTCCGTCGTGGTGCCGGCCTACAACGAGGCCCTCATCCTGATGGCCTCGCTCACCGAGCTCTACGCGTACCTCCAGGCGCTGAGCGCCGAGTACGAGTGGGAGCTCGTCGTGGTCAACGACGGCAGCTCGGACGAGACCGGGGCGATCGCCGAGGCGTTCGCGGCCAGCCGTCCCGAGGTGCGGGTGCTGCACCACGCGGTCAACTTCCGCCTGGGGCAGGCCCTGCGCTTCGCGTTCAACACCTGCACCGGCGACTTCGTGGTCACGATCGACTGCGACCTGAGCTACTCGCCCGAGCACATCGGCCTGCTCCTCACCCACCTGCGGGAGGAGCACGCCAAGATCGCCGTTGCCTCGCCGTACATGAAGGGCGGGCAGACCACCGGGATCCCCTTCGGGCGACGAATGCTCAGCAAAGGCGCCAACCGGTTCCTGGCCGCGTCCTCGGGCGGCAACCTGTCCACCTTGACGGGGATGGTCCGGGCGTACGACCGCCCGTTCCTGTCGAGCCTGAGCCTGCGGGCCATGGGCACCGACATCAACACCGAGATCATCTACAAGGCCCAGTTGCTGAACGCCCGGGTCGTCGAGGTGCCCGCCCACCTCGACTGGTCGAGCGAGCAGGCCTCGACCCCCGAGCGCGAGTCGAAGATGCAGATCGGCAAGGCCACCTCGGCGTACATGTTCTCGGGGTTCATGTTCCGGCCGGTGGCGTTCTTCATCATCCCCGGGCTGCTCATCCTGGCCTTCGCGCTCTACAACCTCGGCTGGCTCACCTACAACATCCTCCACGAGTACTCGCACCTGTCGGGGCCCTTCGAGCCCCGCATGTCCGAGGCGTTCGCCAACACCTTCGACTCCCGCCCCCACGCCTACTTCGTGAGCGGGTTCACCCTCGTCATCGCCGTGCAGCTGCTCAGCCTGGGCATCATGTCCTCGCAGCAGAAGCGCTACTTCGAGGAGCTGTTCCACCTGAGCACCGCCACCTACAAGGACCAGCAGCGCTCCCAGGGCCGGTAGCCGCGTGGCGCCGCGCATCCTGGTCTGCTCGTACGAGCCGCCGGTCCCGCCCCACGGCGGGTACCGGCTGCGGGTGCTGCACCTGGCCCGCCTGCTGGCCGGCGTCGGCGAGGTCACCGTCGCCGCCCTCGGGGAGGTGCCCGCTACCCACGACGAGCCGTTCACCCTCGTGGGCATCGACCACGACTTCTCCCGCCGTCGGGCCCTGCTGCGCTCGTGGCGCCGGCCCTACCTGGCGGCCCTGCTCGACTCGCCCGCGCTGCGAGACCTCGCCGGCGCCCGCGACTGGGACCTGATCGTGGCCTCCTCGCCGTTCTTCGTGGACCTCGTGCGAGCGTCGGGAGCGCCGGTCGTGCTCGACGCCCACAACGTCGAGACCGACATCATGGCCACGCTGGCCCGGACCGACGGGCGGCGGCTGCACCGGCTCCGATGGCGATGGGAGGCGGCCAAGATGGGGCCCGCCGAGCGGGCCGCGGTCGGGGCGTCGGCCGCCGTGCTGGCCACCAGCGACGACGACGCCGCGGTCTTCCGGGCCTGGGGCGCCGACCGGGTCGCGGTGGTCCCGAACGGCGTCGACACCGCCGCGGTGTCCTACGCCCCGCCGAGCGCCCACCACGAGCTGCTGTACGTCGGCCAGTACGGCTACCGACCCAACGAGGCCGCGGCGATCGAGCTGGTCGCCGAGGTGCTGCCGCTCGTGCGCGACGCCGTGCCCGACGCGACCGTCGAGCTCGTGGGGCGGAACCCGACCGAGGCCGTCCGCGCCCTCGAGGGCGCCGGCGTGGCCGTGGTCGGCGCCGTGGACGAGGTGGTGCACTGCCTGCACCACGCCCGCGTGGTGGTCGTACCCCTGCGCGCCGGCAGCGGCACCCGCCTCAAGATCCTCGAGGCCATGGCCGCCGGCACGCCGGTGGTGTCGACCCCCCTCGGCGCCGCCGGCATCGACGCCGTGGACGGCGAGCACCTGCTCCTGGGCGAGTCACCGGCCGACCTGGCGGCGCAGACCGTCCGCGTCCTCACCGGCGACGACCTCGCCGCGGCGCTCTCCAAGGCCGCCCGCGCGCTGGTCGAGCAGCGCTACGACTGGGACGTCTTCGCTCCCGTGGTCGGCGGGGTGGTCGACGACCTCACGTCGTCGACTGCCTGAGCTGAGTCCACCCTGGCGCCGGACGCGACCCGGGCGCCGGTCAGGCGGCCTGGTACAAGGTCACGTCGAGGCCCGCGAAGGACTGCTCGTCGACCGCCGTGTAGCCGTTGGCCGCGAGAGCGTCGGTCATGGTGGCCGCGTCCCCCGCCTGGGGGGCCTCCTCGGTGCCGGCCCGTTCCAGCACCCAGATCCGGTCGTGGCCCTCGATCAGGGCCTCGGCCCGCTCGGCGGTGAGCTCGGGCGGCTGGTCGATCAGGAGCCACTCGCCCCAGGGGGCGTCGGGGTCGAGGGGGATCAGCGCCTCGCGGCGCTCGGGTGAGCGGTCGGCGTAGACGGTGAACGTCACGCGGGTGAACCAGGGCTGGAACACGATGGCGTCACCCGGCTCGGCGTGGTCGAGGACGTAGCTGGTCGCGGCCCGGAAGTCGTCGTGGGCGGCGCGCGGGTAGAAGAACGCGGTCGCCACCAGCGAGACCGCGACGATCAGACCGAGCAGCGCGACCCCGGCCCGCCGCCACGGCACCGCCCAGACACCGGCGGCCATGAGCAGGATCAGGCCGGGAGCGACCAGGAGGAAGTACCGGGCGCCGAAGAGCGGCTTGACGGTCGAGACCAGCGCCATCGTGGCGATCGGCACCGCCACCCAGGCACCCAGCAGCACCGTGGCCCACGTGCGCTCCGTGAGGGCCCCGTCGGCGCGGCGCCGCGTCGCCGCATCCCAGAGCGCGAACCCGACGGCGACCCCGGCGAGCCCGAGGAGCACCGGACCGCCGTTGCCGACCAGGCGGGCGAAGGCGCCCACGAACCGCACGGGCGTGAGCGCCGGCGCGTTGTCGACCTGGCCCTGGTCGCCGCCCGCCGCGAGGAACCAGGCGATGGGAAGCGCGAGGACGCCGACCGCGACCAGCCCCCCGACCAGGCCCCGGCGAGGCGTCGGCAGGCGGCCCCGCAGCGCCACCGCCACGGCTTCGGCGCCGACGACCAGCGCCCCGAAGAAGTGGGCGTGGGGAAGGACCGCGGTCACGGCGACCCAGGCCCACCAGCGGCCGCGGCCCGGCTGCTGGAGGTAGCGGACGAGGCAGAGCATGCTGGCCGTCGCGACCAGAAGCGTGAAGGCGTAGGTCCGGGCCTCGTGCGAGTACTCGACGACGAAGGCGTTGACCGCCGTCAGGAACGCCGCGGTGACCCCGACCCGCTCGTCGAACAGGCGCCGGCCGAGCAGGTACACGACGGGCACGACCGCGGTCGCGAAGAGCACCGACGGCAGTCGCATCCAGGCCTCGCCGTCGCCGAGCTGCACCCACCCGTGCATGAACGCCGAGTAGACGGCGGCGTTCATCTCGTGGTCGGTGATCACCCGCCAGAAGTCGGCGGTGCCGAGGCTGGCGTGGGTGAGGGTGAAGCCGTCGTCGACCCAGAAGCTGTCCGTGCCCAGCTGGATCAACCCGAGGACGAGCGCGACGGCCGAGGCCGCGGTGACGAGGAGACGCCGGTGGGGCACGTCGTGGCCGTCGTCCACCGTGACCGCCGAGGTCATGGCCTCGCGGACCACGCCCACCGTCAACCCCGCTCGAACAGGAGCACGTCGACGCCGTCGAGGTCGGCGCGGAGGACCTCGCGGTGGTCGCCGGCCAGGGCCGCGAGGAACGCGTCGACGTCCCGTTGGTCGTCATCGCCCCGGTCGTCGCGCAGGACCAGCCACAGACGGTCGGAGGCCTGCACCACCTCGGTGACCTCCTCGTCCTGCGGGTGGTCCTGGTGGTCGGGGACGAAGGTGCCCCACTCGGCGTCGGGCCACCGGGAGCCGACGACGCCGTCGATCCGGTCGTCACGGACGGCGTAGGCGTCGAACGGGAGCTGCTCGAACCACGGCAGGAACACGACCGAGTCGCCGGGTCGGGCGTCGGCGGCCACCAGTGCGGCCGCGGCGCGGATGTCGTCCGCCGGCGGGCGGACGTACCACCCGACCGCGCCGGCGACGGCCAGCACCCCGACGACGAGTGCGGTCGCCCGGCGGGGCCAGCCCGCGGGGACCGTCCGGATCCCGAGGGCGAGGAGCGACACCGCGGCGGGCACGAGGATAATGAAGTACCGGGCGCCGAAGAGCGGCACCACCGGCGACACGAGGGCGATGGCCACCGGGGGCAGGACCAACCACGCCGCCAGCAGCAGCACGCCCCACTGCGCCTCGTCCGGCTGGAACGGCCGTAACGGTCGCATTCGGCGGCCGTAGGTCCAGGCCACGTAGGCGCCGAGGGCCACGAAGACCGTGAGCAGGGCGACCCCGGCGTTGCCCGCCACCCGGGCGTACACGCCGACGAAGCGCACCACGCTCACCGTCGGGATCCCTTCCGCCTGCCCGCTTTCCTCGGCGGTGGCGGCGAGGACGAGCACCACACCCCCGAGCGCGGCGATGGCGGCGAACCCGGCGACCAGGCGGCGGGTCGGCCGGCCGAGGGGGCCGCACCGCACCAGCGCAGCTGCCCCCTGCACGCCGAGCACGAGCCACCCGAACAGGTGGGCGTAGGGCAACAGTGCGGACACGGCCACCCAGGCCCACCACTGCCCGCGGCGCCGGTCCTGGACGAAGGCGACGAAGAGGAGGGTGCTGAGGGTGCCGACGAACATGACGAGGGCGTACGAGCGCGCCTCCTGGGCGAATTGGAGGGCGAAGCCGTTCACCGCGAGCAGGAGCGCGCCGATGGCCCCCACCCGCTCGTCGAAGAGCCGCTTCAACAGCAGATAGAGCACCGGCACCGTGGCGGTCATGGCCAGCGCGCTCGGCAGGCGGAGCCACCACTCGGCCTCGCCGAGCCGGAGCCAGGGGTACAGCAGGAGCGTGTGCAGCGCGCCGTTGACCTCGCGCTCGGTGAGCAGCGCCCAGAACTCCCCCCACGGCATGCGGGCGTGGCCGATGCTGTAGCCCTCGTCCAGCCACAGGCTCTTGTGGCCCAGGTGGAACAAGGTGAGCGCGCCGGCCAGCAACGTCGCGAAGGCGGCGACCGTGTGAGCGGGGATCGGCCACGGCCTCTCGGTGGACGGCGCCGGCGCCGGGACCGAGCCCGGGCGCGGGTGGGCGCCGGGTGGCGGCGCGTCGGTCAGGGATCGGGCCATGTCCCCGTCCCATCGGCCCCGCCCGGCCCCCGTTGAGGGGGTGGCGCGCCCCGTCCCGGCCGGCCCCGCCCGTCACTCAAGGGACTGGGCCGCCATCCGATTGGTGGGGGTGGCGCTCGTGACCCTCGTGATCCCCGTGCGCGGCTCCCTGGGCCTCGTCGCGCCCCTGCTGGACGCGCTGGAGCCGCAGGCTGCGTCGGCGGGCCAGACCGTGCGCGTCGTGGTGGTCGACGACGCCAACGACGTACCCCTCGCCCACGGCATCGAGGCGCGAGCCTACGAGCACCTGGTGCTCGACGTGGTGCGGCGGGAGGTGAACGGCGGGCCCGGAGCGTCGAGGAACACGGGGTTCGCGCTCGTCGACACCCCGTGGGTCGCCTTCCTCGACGCCGACGTCGTTCCCGCCCCCGACTGGCTGGAGCGGCTGACCGCCATCGTGTCGGTGGACGACCCACCCGACGTGATCGAGGGCCGCATGGCGATCGGTGGGGACGAGCCGGCGACGCCGTTCGCCCACGCCACCGAGGCGGTGCCGCCCGAGCAGCGCGTCGCCGCGAACCTGATCTTCCGGAGCGAGGTGCTGCGCGCCGCCGGGGGCTTCGACGAGCGCTTCTACGACCCGGTCCGGCGGGTGCACTTCCGCGAGGACGCCGAGCTGGCCTTCCGCCTCGAGGCCGAGGGCCGCCGGTTCGCCTACGAGCCGGAGCTCCTCGTGGTGCACCCACCGCTGCCACCGTCGTTCTGGACGCCGGTGAAGCTCGCCCGCCGCTACTACTTCGACCCGTTGCTCGACCGGGAGCATCCGGACGCCTTCCGGGCCATGAACGACGCCCGTCGTCTCGGCCCGATCACCCTGCGGCGAGCCCGACACGATGCCGCCGTGGCCTTCGTCGGAGGAGCGGCGGTGGCGGCCGCCGGGGTGGTGGCCCGTCGGTCGTGGCTGGTCCGCCTCGGGCTGGCCGGCGTGCTGGTCGGGTGGGTCGGCAACATCGGCGCGCTGGCGTGGCGCAAGGAGGTGCGGCCCCGCGACGTGCTCCCCGTCGTGGCCGTCGCCGCGCTCGTGCCGTGGTCGTACCTGTCCAGCTACTGGCGGGGTGTGATCCACTTCCGGCATCGCCCCCGACTCTGAGACGCCGGAGCCTGCTCCCGTGACCGAGACGACCGAGGCCTCGGTGGTTCCCGAGGACCGGGTCGCCCGGCGGATGACCCGGGGCTTCGTCGCGCTCTCGAGCGGGCGGATCGTCACCCTCGCGCTCCAGCTCGTGGCCTTCGCCCTCGTCGCCGCCGAGCTCGGCCCGGTCGGCGTCGGCGCCTACACGTTCGCCGTCGCCTTCTACAGCCTCTTCGCCTACGTCACGAACTTCGGCGTGCGAGCCATCGCCATGCGCGACATCGCCCAGCAGCCCGAGCGCGAGCGCGACCTCGTCACCAACCTCTTCTACCTCCGGATCCTCGCCGGAGGCCTGGCGTACGCCGTGCTCGTCGTGGTGCTGCTCGTCGGTGGCTACTCGGGCCTGGAGCGCCAGGCGGCGCTCGTCACCGGGGTCCTGCTGATCGTGCTGGCCCTCGAGTCGTTCCAGGTGGTGCTCGAGGTCCGGCTGCGCATGGGCTGGGTGTCGATCGCCGGGGTCGTGCAGGGGGTGGTGCTGGCGGGCGGCTCGCTCGCGGTGGCCGCCCGCGATGGCGGGGTGGTGGCGTTCCTGTGGGTCTTCGTGGCCTCGAACGTGGCCAACTTCGCGATCGTCGGGACGGTCGCGCTCCGCCAGTCGGGCCGGCTGCACTGGCGGCCCCGGCCGGCGATCTGGTGGACGTTGGCCAAGGCGGCGGTGCTGCTCGGCATGGCCCAGCTCTGCATCACGCTCTACTACCGGCTCGACCTGCTCATCCTCGCGGCCATCAAGCCGGAGGAGGACGTCGGTCAGTACGGCGCGGCCTACCGGGTCCTCGAGACCTTCGTGGTGGTGCCGTCGCTGGCCATGACGGTGCTCACCCCGGTGATCGCCGCCAGCGTCGTGGCCGGCCGGGACGTCCTGCAGCGGCGCTACGGCCACCTGCTCCACCTCATCGCCGTCCTGTCGTTCCCCGTGGCCGTGGCGGGGCTGCTGACCGCGTCGCGGGTGTTCCCCGCCGTGCCCGGCTTCGCCGAGTTCGGGGGTGGCGGCGACGCCCTCGCCATCCTGTCGCTCGCCGCGCCGTGCATCTTCTTCGGCACCGCGCTCTCCGCCGTGCTCGTCGCCGGGCACCAGCAAGGACGGCTGCTCGGGGTGTCCTTCGCCGGCCTGGTGCTGAACGTGGCCCTCAACGTCGCGTTGATCCCCCCGTTCTCGTACCGGGGCGCGGCGGTCGCCACCGCGCTCACCGAGCTCGTCGTCGTCACCGGCCTGGTCCTGTCGATCCGACGCCACCTCGCGGTGAGCTGGCCGTGGCGGCGGGTCGTCCGAGCGGCCCGGGCGTCGCTGGCCATGGCCGTGGTGCTGGTGCTCGCCTCCCCACTGCCGCCCTTCGCCCAGCTCGCGCTCGGGGTCGTGGCCTACGTGTTCGCGCTGCTCCCCACCGGCTCCTTGCGGTGGGACGACCTGGGCGGGCTGATGGGGGCGGACGGCGCCGAGGTCGAGCTGCGGACGGACGAGCTCGGCTCGGCCATCGGGACGTGGCGGTCGTTGCTCGGCGCCGGCGGGTGCGTGATCGTCGAGGACCACGCACCGGTGCCCGCCTGGGCACCCGTGGCGGCACGGCTGGCCGGCTGCGATCCCGTGGTCGTGCGAACCCATCCCGACCGGTCGCACGGCGAGGTGGGGCGCTGGTGGTGGCGATGGTTCGAGTCGGGGGTCGAACCCGGCGCCCCGGCGGCGGCATCGTACGCGGCCGGCCGGTCCGGCATCGATCCGTCGCCAGGGGGGACCGGCGGCGGCGGCGCCGCCGAGGCCGAGTCCGAGGCGGGAGCGGGCCGGTGAGCGACCCGTCGGTCCTGCTCGTCCACGAGTTCCCCGGGGGCTTCGGGGGCGCCGAGCGCTACCTCGAGCTGCTCGGCCAGGGCCTGGCCGGGGCCGGCGTCGCCGCGAGCGCGCTCGTGTTCGTCGGTGACCCGGAGGCGGCCGAGCGGCTCGGTGACCGGCTCCGAGCGATCGCGCCGGGCACGCGCGTGCTCACCGGGCGGGCGCGGCCCGGCCCCGTCCGCACGGCGGTGCGAGCGCACCGACCGACGGTGCTCCACTGGAACTTCGTCGACCCCTTCGCCTTCCGTGGCGCCAGCTTCCTGCTGCTGCCCTGGGGGAGGCCGTCGGTCATCACCGACCACCTTCCCCAGCTCCGCCACGCAGGCCCGCACTGGGAGACCACCCGCCGCCTCGCGAACCGTCGCATCGCCCGGATGATCGTGGTGGGGGAGGAGGCCCGACGCGAGGCCGTGGCCCGCTGGAGGCGCCCGCCTCCGCTGGCGGTGGTCCCCAACGGCGTGCCCGTCGGCCCGGCCGTGGCGCGTGCGCCGCTCGCCGGGCGCCCGCCCCGGTTGCTCTTCGTGGGCCGTCTCACGGACCAGAAGGGGGTCGGGCACCTCGTCCCGCTGCTGGCCGCCGTCCGCGACCGCGGTCACGAGGCCGAGCTCCGGGTGGTGGGTGAGGGGCCGAGGCGGGACGACCTCGCGGCCGCGGCCCGTGACGCCGGTCTCGCCGGTGCCGTGTCGTTCGCCGGCTTCTCCCCGGACCCGGGCGCCGAGATGTCCGCCGCCGACGTCCTGGTCGCGCCCTCGACCTACGAGGGTCTCCCGTTCACGCCCCTGGAGGCCCTCGCCGCCGGTCTTCCACTGGTGCTGTCCGACATCCCGCCCCACCGCGAGCTCGTGCCGGCCGGCGGCGGCCTCGGCGTCCAGGTCGCGCCGGCGGACGAGCCCCACGCGTGGGTCGAGGCCGTCGAGCGGGTGCTGGGCGACCTTCCGACCGCGACCTCGGCCGCGCACGCCGTGGCCGAGGGTCATCGCGTCGAGACGATGGTCGACGCGACGGTGGCCGTCTACCGGGCGGTCAGCGGCTCGTCATGATCAGGTGGTCGTCGTGGGTCGGTTCCGGGTCGCCACGACGGGGCAGCTCGCCGGTCGCCGTCAGCCAACCGAGGGCGAGGCACGCCACGACGGTCAGGCGGAAGTCGATCCCGGTGAAGGGCCCGGTCAGCTCCGCCACCACGAGGCCGACCCAGCCGGCGGAGAGCGCGAGGCCGACCACCTGGACGAGACGGTCCCGGGCGGTGCGGAACCGCCGGTAGGCCACGAGGACGGCGGAGACCGCGAGCCACCCGTAGGCGACCACGCCGATCAGGCCGAGCTTCAGCCAGTACCAGAGGGGCGTCACGTGCGTGTAGTACCGGCCGCCGGGGTGGGACTCGGAGACCGCGTACCGCTGGGTCCACGGGATGCCGAGGCCGAGCCCGGTGACCGGGTGGGCCTGCACCTCGGCGACGACGTTGCGCTGCTCCTCGAGGCGGTAGCGGTCGCCGGAGGTGGCCTGGAGGCGCGACGGCGACAGCGACTGCGCCCGGTCGATGATCGGGTTGGTGCTGTCGGTCGAGCCGCCGACGCTCACCACCGTCCAGAGCGCGAGGCCGAGGGCCACGAGGCCGATGACGACGAAGGGACGGCCCCGCCGCCCGGCCGCAGCCAGGCCCACGAGCACGAGCCCCAGGAGGAGCGCGACCCAGAAGCTGCGCCGGAACGACAGGAGGAGCGCCAGGAACAGGATCGGGCTGCTCAGCCAGATCCAGCGGGGGAGGGACACCTGGCGGATCGCGGCGCCGAGCAGGGTGAGGAGGTAGACGACCATGAGGAAGTTCATGGTCGGCTCGTAGAAGGTCACGGGATCCTGGCCCGGGGTGAGCTCGCCACCGTAGAAGCGGGTCGCGAGGCCCACGACCGCCTTCGCGGGGATGACCACGGCGGCCACCGTGAGCGTGGTGCGCCACCGCTGCTCCTTGGCCAGGACGTACCCGGCGACCGGCGTGAGGACGAGGAAGAAGAGGAGGGGGCGGACCTGGGGGAAGATCTCGATCGTCGTCGCCCCCGAGGTGCGGCCCATCACCACGCCGCCGATGGTCGCCACCGCGAGCAGGAGCATCGGTGCCGTGAAGGGGCCCAGGAGGCGCTCGGCGTCGTGGTCCCGACCGATCTCGAGCACGACCCCGGCCAGCAGCACGAACGCCAGGAAGTCGGTCGGCCCGAGCATGATCACCGGCAGGCCCTGGTACCAGGGCTCCATCGTCAGGATCGCCCCGTTGGTGTTCTCGAACACGATGACCGACCCCACCAGCAGCGCGAAGGTGAGGCCGGGCCGTCCCACGAGCGCCCAGGCCGCGGTCAGGCCGATCACGGCCAGCGGGACGATCGGGCCGAGCACGGCGATGCCGAGGGCGAGCACGAAGCCGACGGCCGCGCCGCCCCCCACGATCGCGAGCGACGAGGCGGTGAGGGCTCCCACGCGCGGCCCCATCGTGGTCGACGTGGTGCTCACCCGCGGGCCTCCGCCTCGGCGGGGACCGGCGGGGCATCCGGGCCGTGGTCGGGGGACCGCCCGCGGCGTCGGAGGAAGACGGCAGTGGCGGCGAACAGCGCCAGGGTGGCCGCGAACTTGGCGCCGATCACCGGCTGGAGCACGACGCTGGTGGGCAGGGCGTCGTACTCGTCACCGCTCTGGAGCAGGAGTGACCACACCGAGAACGACGCCGCCGTGACCGCCAACAGCACCTGGTTCCGGCGGTGCTGCAGGTCGCTGGTGAACAGGCGCTCGGCGAGCGGCAGCCAGGCGAAGAGCAGGAACACGGCGTAGTGCTCCCACGAGATCGTCGAGGCGAGCACCGCGGCGGTGAGCCAGAGGCCCCACTCGAGCTCGAGGTCGCGCGGCCCAGGGCCCGGGAGGACCGGGCGGCGGCGGGTGGCCCAGACGGCGACGGCCACGACGGCGAGGGCGAGGAGCACCCCCAGCGGCCGCACCAAACCCTCGGCCTCCAGCAGGGGGTCGACGTAGGGATTGTCCGTGAACAGGCGGTTGAGGGTGCCCGAGATGCCCTGGTTGCGGACGAAGGGCTCCACCCGGCTGGTGATCTCGGGGAGCACCTCGGTGACGAACCTGGTGTAGGTGCCGACGCCCACGAACGGGAGGGCGAGCACCGACAGCACGGCCATGGTCACGACCGCGCTCACCGCGGCGCGGTACTGGCGCCGCAGGACGAGCAGGACCAGCAGGACGGCGGGGAAGACCTTGAGGAGCACGGCCAAGGCGAGCCAGGCGCCCCCGCCCAGCTCGTCGCCCCGGCGCAGCTGGCGCAGGGCCAGGGCGCAGGCGAGGAAGACGAGCGAGTTGGCCTGGCCCAGGTACAGGCCCCAGAAGAACGGGAACAGCACGGCCAGCGCCGCCCACCCACCGATCACGAGCACCCGGCGCCGGGGCGGGGCCCGGTCCCAGAAGAGGATCGCGATCGCCAGACCCTGGGCGACGAGGTTGACGAGCACGAAGCCGACCTTGGCCGCCCCGAGGGGCAGGAGCGACGCCGGCAGCAGGAGCACGGCCGCGACCGGCGGGTACAGGAAGGGCTCGACCGAGTCGTGACCGCCGACCTCGCCGTCGCGGTCGCCCTCGGCCTCGGGTCCGGTGACCCCGAAGCGGTCGGCCTGGCGCTGGAACTCCTCCTGGGATCCGTACATGTCCTCGGCGTCCCCCACGCGGATGAGCCGGCCGGCGACGTAGTACGCGGTGAAGTCCTGGCCGAGGCGGGGCCCGAACAGGGCCTGGCCGAGGTTGTAGGCGCCGGCGACCCCCGCGAAGACCAGTAGGGCGAGCGCGACGCCGCGGAGGAGGTTGGTGCGGTCGACCGGCGACTCGGGGGCGCTGACGAGGTCGGCCACCGACGACGCCGGCGGCCGGCTCATGCCGGGGACCTGACGACCTCGGCCTCGTGGACGCCGCGCTGGTCGGCGTAGCTGTAGCGGCGCTCGGGTGTCGCCGTGCCGTTGAACACGAAGCCGATGACCGGTGCGTCGATGGCCCGCAGCGTCTCGAGGGCGCGGCGGACGTCGCTGCGGCGGTCCTTGCGCCCGTCGACCACGAAGAGCACGCCGTCGGCGTAGTGGGCGATCACCAGGGGGTCGACGACGGGCAACGTCGGCGGGCTGTCGATCACCGACAGGTCGTACTGGGCGCTGATGCTGTCGAACACGTGGGCGGCCCGGTCGGTGGTGAGCGCGGCGGCCGGGTCGAGGATCCCGCTGCCGGCGGGCACGACGTCGAGGTACTCGCTGGCGCCGGGGACCGGGAGCGACCACAACGGGAGGCGGCCGCCCGCCATCTCGGGGCTCTGGGCACCGGTACCGCCGACGAGGTCGGTCATGCCGGGCTTGATCGGGATGCCCAGGCGCTTGTTGACCGCGGGCCGGCGGAAGTCGCAGTCCACGAGGATGACGCGGCGGCCCTCGGCGGCGAAGGCCTGGGCCATGTTGATGGAGATGTGGGTCTTGCCGGAGCCGGGCGTGGCCGACGTGACCATGAGCACCGGGCCGACGTGCTCCCGCAGGGCGTACGAGACGCTGGTGCGCAGCACCCGGAAGGCCTCGACCGCCTCGGCCGTGTCGGGGTTCGAGCGCGACACCTGGGCGAGCACCGGGAGGCCCAGGTCGTGGGCGGCCTCCTCGGCGTTGGCGTAGCGGTCGGTCAGCGCCGAGCGGGCGTAGGCGGCGGCCGAGCCGATCACCAGGGCGGCGAGGAACGCGAGCACGGCGTCACGCGCGGGCTTGGGGGCGACGGGAGCGTCGGGCGCGGTCGCCTCCTCCAGGATGGTGGCGGCGTCCGCCGGGGCGCCCCGCACCTCGGCGGCCTGGGTCTGGAGCTGGTCGAGCTCGGAGGTCAACGCGACGTCGTCCGGGTCGACCGCGAGGCCCTGGTCGATCTCGTCCACCCGGGCCTGGATGCGGTCGATCGTGTCCTCGCGCTGGGCCTCCTGGCGGTCGCTGATGAACGCCGAGAACGCCTCCGCGTAGGCGTTCGCGACCTCGGCGGCCGTGTCGGGCGAGCCGGCCGTGGCGCTGAAGTCGAGCAGCTGGACGTCGGCCCGTGGCGACACCGTGACCGGCGCGGGCAGATCGGGGTCCTCGGCGTCCGGGTCCAGGAGGGCGGCGGCGGACTCCTGCACCGGCCGGGTCTTGGCCAGGGAGGCGTAGAAGTTGGCCTGCTGGAACAGCTCGTCGGCCGACACGAATTCGTTGGCCTGCGCCCGCCCGGACACCACCTGGACGACGGCGGTCGCCTGGTAGGTCTCGGCGCGCAGCGACGAGAGGAGGAAGACCACGACCGCGGCGACGGACGCGAACGCCAACAACCACCAGCGGTAGCCCCAGATGATCCGGAGCGGATTCGTCGGTTCCATGTCGGGTGCGGCCTCGATCTCCCAGGGTCGTCGCCGGGTGCGACCCGTGGCCTATCGGCCCTGCCGCACCACACTTTACGGCTGGGTGTGCCGGTAGGTTCGGCAGGAGGCGGCGGTAGGTTCGCCGGGTGCACGTCGAGCTCGTCCACGAGTGGTTGACCAACATGGCGGGCTCCGAGAAGGTGGCGGGCGCCCTGCGGCGGGCGTTCCCCGGCGCCGGCCTGAGCACCAGCCTCTACTACGCGCCGGAGTTCCCGGGCTGGGACCCGGTCCGCACGACCTTCCTGCAGCCGTTCGCCACGCGGCGGGGGGCCCATCTGCGGGTGCTGCCCCTGATCCCGGCGGCGATGCACACCCTTCGGGTGCCGCCCGCCGACCTCGTCGTGACCAGCTTCCACTCGTTCGCGCTGAACGCCCGGGTGCCGCGCGACGCCCGGCACATCGTGTACTGCCACACCCCGCCGCGTTTCCTGTGGGAGCGTGAGCAGCTCGCCGGCGAGCGGGGCCTCTCCACCGGGCTCACGGGCGCGGCCGCCGCCGTGCTCCAGCCGGGGGACCGCCGGCGCAGCCGCCGCCCTGACCTGTGGGTGGCCAACTCCACCGAGGTGCGGGGCCGCATCCGGGCCGCCTACGGGCGCGACGCCGAGGTGGTGCACCCACCGGTCGAGGTCGAGCGCTTCGCCGCCGCCCTCGGCGAGCCCGAGGGGGACTACTTCGTCTCGTTCTCCCGCCTGGTCGCCTACAAGCGCGTCGACCTGGTGATCGAGGCCTTCCGCGAGCTCGGCTGGCCCCTGGTGGTGGCCGGCGAGGGTCGGGCGCGCGCCGCGCTGGAGGCGACCGCCCCGCCCAACGTGCGCTTCGCCGGCCGGGTGCCCGACGAGGAGCTTCCCGCCTTGCTGGCCGGCGCCCGGGGCCTCGTGTTCGCCGGCGTCGAGGACTTCGGCATCACCATGGTCGAGGCCATGGCTGCCGGGACACCGGTGATCGCCCTCGACGCCGGTGGAGCGCAGGACTCGGTCGAGCCCGGTCGGTCGGGGCTGCTGTTCGCCGAGCCCACCACCGCGTCCCTCGTCGCCGCACTCCGCGACGCCGCCACCACCCGCTGGGACCGCGCCGACGTGTCGGCGTCGGCCGAGCGCTTCGCCGAAGTCCACTTCGCCCGCGCCATGCGGGAGCTGGCCGATGCCGTCGTCGATCGCTGATCGGGCGTCCCGGTGACCACCGGCTCAAGGCGGCGGGGCCGCGTCCGACAGGAGACCGTCCCCATCAGCGGCCCACGGAGAACGGCGGCAACAGGTCCCATGTCAGTCGTCGAAGGCCCGCTCGTCGCCATCAACGGCCAACGCGACGCGGACGTCCGAACCCGCCGGCGTCGTCAGCCGCTCAGCCCGTGGTCGCTGCGGATCGTCGCCGACCTGGCCGCGGTGATGGTCGGCCTGGCGGTGATCCCGAGCATCGGCTGGGCCAACCTGCTCTACGCCGTCGCGGTGTTCGTGACGCTGGGCATGGTCGGCACCTACCGGCGCCACCTGGCCCTGAGCTCGCTGTCCGAGCTCCCCCGACTGCTGCTCGGCGTCGGGATCCCGCTGCTCGTCGTGGGCGCACTGTCGCCGTTCACCGACCTGCCCGAGTCGCTGTTCGACCAGGTGGCGGTCACGGGCATCGCCGTCGTCCTCGGGCGCACGCTCACCTACGCGGTGATCCGCACCGCCCGCCGGGCCGGCCAACTCCGGGAGAACGCGGTCATCGTCGGCGCGGGTGCCGTGGGCATCGAGCTGGCCCGCCTCCTCGACGAGCACCCCGAGTACGGGCTGGTCCCGGTCGGCTTCATCGACGACGTGCCCTCACAACCGGGCCTCGACCTCCTCGGCGGTATGGCCGACCTCGAGAAGGTCATCCGTGACCACGACGTGCGGCGGGTGCTCGTCGCCTTCGGGCCTCGGGGCGAGCAGGAGCTCGTCGCGACCCTCCGCTCCACCGGCCTCCACGACGTCGAGCTCCACGTGGTGCCCCGGTTCTTCGAGCTCGGCTTCGCCCCCGGCGGGCCCGACGTCGAGCACATCTGGGGCATCCCGTTGTTCCAGGTGCGTCGGGCGGCGCTGCGCGCCGGGGCCTGGAAGGCCAAGCGGGTGGTGGACGTGGTCGTCTCGGCGGTGCTGCTGGTGCTGCTGGCGCCGCTCCTCGGGCTTCTCGCCCTCGCCGTGCGGCTGAGCAGCCCTGGGCCGATCCTGTTCCGCCAGCGGCGCATCGGCCAGCACGGTCGGGAGATCGAGGTGCTGAAGTTCCGCACCCTGAAGGTGAACACCGACGCCGACGTGACCTGGTCGGTCGACGACGACCCCCGCCAGACCAGGGTGGGCAAGTGGCTGCGCCGCCTCAGCCTGGACGAGCTGCCCCAGTTCTGGAACGTGCTCCGGGGCGACATGTCCCTCGTGGGCCCCCGGCCCGAGCGGCCGCACTTCGTGAGCCGGTTCTCGGCCCAGGTCACCCACTACGCCGACCGTCACCGCCTGCCGGTGGGGCTCACCGGCCTGGCCCAGATCCACGGGCTCCGGGGCGACACCTCCATCGAGGAGCGGGCCCGGTTCGACAACTACTACATCGAGCACTGGTCGCCGTGGGAGGACGCCAAGGTGATGATCGCCACCGTCGGTGTGATCCTGCGCGACGCGATCCGGTCGACGACCCGCACCGACCGCCCGGCCCGCCTGCGGGCCGAGCGGCGGACGCGCAAGCGCGACTCCGCCTGAGCCGCCGAAGGTCGGTCGTGCCGGGTCCGCCACCCGCCGTCGGGGCGGGGGCGGGCGCTCAGAACCTCGAGGTGAGGGCGACCTCGATCAGGTAGGGGCCGGGCTCGGCCAGCGCCATCTCGAACGCGTCGGTGAACTCCTCCGCGGTCGTGGGCCGACTGCCGGGCACGCCCATGCCCGCGGCCAGCTGCACGTAGTCGAGGTCGGGGCCGTGCAGGTCGAACATGGCCTTGGCCTTCGGGCCTGGCTCGCCGGCGCCCACCCGGCCGAGCTCGAGGTTCAAGATGTCGTAGGCGTGGTTGTTGTAGACGACGGTGGTGACGTTGAGGTCCTCGCGGGCCTGGGTCCAGAGCGCCTGGAGGGTGTACATGCCCGCCCCGTCGGCCTCGAGCGACACGACGGGGCGATCGGGGCAGGCGAGCGCGGCACCGGTGGCGGCGGGCAGCCCGTAGCCGATGGCGCCGCCCGTCAGGGTGAGCAGGGTGTGTCGGTGCGAGCCGGCCGTCGCCAGGCTCGTCCACAGGCCGGCGGTCTGGGCTTCGTCGGCGATGATCGCGTCCTCGGGGAGCAGGGCGGCGATGGCCGCGCCGAGGCTCTCGGGGTCGAGGGCGCCCGTGGGCCGGTCGGGGAGGGCCAGCTCCTGGATGGTGGCGGCGTCGGCGGGGGCACCCACGGCGTCGGCCAGGGCCTCGAGGGCGGCCACGCCGTCGTCGGCGGGGCCGGCCAGGACGTGGACCTCGCAGCCCGCGGGCACGAGGGTGGTGTCCTTGTCCGGGTAGGCGAAGAACGACGCGGGGGCGTCGGCGTCCACGAGCACGAGGTGGCGGATGCCGTCGAGCTGCATCTGGACGAACTCACCGAGGTAGCCGAGGCGCTCGAGCGCGGGGAGGCCGGCGCCGCGCTCGAGGCGGGTGGGGAAGCACTCGCACAGCACCTTGGCGCCGGTGTGGGCGCCGATGCGGCTGACCGCGGTGACGCCGGCGTCCCGGGTCACCGAACCGCCGACGAGGATGGCGACCGGCTCGTCGCCGCGGAGGATCGCGGCGACCGCCTCGATCCGGTCGGTGGGGACCGCGGCCCGGGCCGCCGGTGCGAGGGGTGCGGCGGGGCTGGCGCCCTCGGACCACGACGCGTCGGCCGGGAGGATCAACGTGGCGATCTGGTTCGGGGCGCCGGTGGCGGCGGCGACCGCCTCGGCGGCCAGGCGGCCGACGTCGGCCGAGGACCCGGCCACGCCGACCCAGCTCTCGAGGTTCGCGGCCACGCTGGCGATGTCCGACGTCAAGAAGATGTCCTGGCCGTAGGTCGTGGCGTGGTCACCCACGATGTTGACCATCGGGCTGCCCGCCCGACGGGAGTTGTGGAGGTTGGCGAGGCCGTTGCCGAGGCCCGGGCCGAGGTGCAGCAGGGTCGCCGCGGGCTTGTCCGCCATGCGGCCGTAGCCGTCCGCGGCGCCGGTGACCACCCCCTCGAACAGGCACAGCACGCCCCGCATCTCGGGCACGTCGTCGAGGGCGGCGACGAAGTGCATCTCCGACGTGCCGGGGTTGGCGAAGCAGGTGTCGACGCCGGCGTCGACGAGGGTGGCGATGAGGGCGCGGGCGCCGTTCACGGTCGGGCTCCTTGGGGGCGGGGGGCGGTGGCGGTGGAGGGTGCGGGGGAGGGCGGGGCTAGAAGGATCCTTGTCTACTGCCGGGTCGGCCGAACCCTCGCGCGGTGATCAGGCGCTTGGTGTTGCTGGGGGTTCGGCCGAGTGTGAAGACAAGCACCCTCCTAGAAGACCTTGCCGGGGTTGAGGATGCCGTTGGGGTCGAAGCCGGCCTTGATGCGCCGCATCAGCTCGACCTTCACCGGGTCCTCGAACTCGAGGAAGTACTTCTTCTTCTCGGTGCCGAGGCCGTGCTCGCCCGAGATGGCGCCACCGAGGGAGAGGCCCTTGGCCACGATGCCGCGCAGGATGGCGTCGCGCTTGACCGGGTCCTTCTGGAACACCGACAGGTGGACGTTGCCGTCGCCGGCGTGGCCGCAGCCCGGCACCCACGCCTCGTGCTCCGCGGCCAGCTCGGCCACCGCGGCGAGGTACTCGGGCATCGAGGCGCGGGGCACGACCACGTCGATGATGTCGTCGGCGTCGTTGGCCTTGGCCGCCCAGAACGCCTTCTCCCGGGCCTCGATGAGCTGCGCGCCGGCGTGGCTCGGCAGGACGTACACGTCCTCGGCGCCGAGCTCGGTGACGAGCTCCGCGACCTGGGCCACGTCGGCCTCGACCCGGTCCTCCTGGGTTCCCTCGATCACCACGACGAGGTAGGCCAGCGCGGTCTCCTTGACGTGCTCCGGGATGCCCAGGTCGAGCCCCGCCGACGCGGTGATGACCGCCATGGTGAGCAGGTCGATGTACTCGAGGATGAGCGGGCCCACGCCGCTGGCCACGATCTTCGGCACCGCGCCCGCCACCCCCTCGAGGGTGGCGAACGGCACCAGCACGGTGGCGGCGTGGTGCTGGCGGGGGTAGAGCTTCAGGGTCGCCTCGGTCACCAGGCCGAGGGTGCCCTCGGAGCCGAGGACCAGCTGGGTGAGGTCGTAGCCCGCGGTCGCCTTCACGACCTTGCCGCCGGTGCGGATCACCTCGCCCGAGGCCAGCACGACCTCGAGGCCGATCACGTGGTGGCGGGTGACCCCGTACTTGACCGCCCGCATGCCGCCGGCGTTGGTGTTGACGTTGCCGCCCAGCGAGGCGCTGTACTCGCCCGGGAACACCGGGTACACGAGGTCGTGGGCGGCGAGCTGCTCGTCGAGCTCGGCGAGGGTGAGGCCGGGCTGCACGACCGCCATGTGGTTCTCGGTGTCGATCTCGAGCACCTGCGTCATGCGTTCGAACGACACGACGATGCCACCGTCCACCGGGGTGCAGGCGCCGGACAGGCCGGTGCCGCTGCCGCGGGCGGTGACCGGGATCCGGTGCGCGTCGGCCACCGCCAGGATGGCCGCCACCTCCGTCGTCGACCCGGGACGCAGCACCGCCGCGGGCAGGACGGGGGTCGCGGTCAGGGCCTCGTCGTGGGCGTAGTCCTCGTTGACCGCGTCGCCGACGAGCAGGTGCTCGTCGGGCACGGTGCCCCGCAGGGCCTCGGCCAGGTCCACCATGTCGCTGTCGCTCCTCCCGGGGGTCGGTCCGGCCCGCAAGGTAGTGCGCGGCTCGGCCGCGCGACGCCGCCGAGGCGGGGTGGGCCCCGTCGGTTCCGTAACCTTGGCCCGGCATGGTCGCCAACCTCGCCGTCTTCGCGGTCGCCTTCGCGGTGACGGTCGTGCTGACCCCGGTGGTCCGTCGGATCGCCATCCGGGTCGGCGCGGTGGTCGCGCCGGACGAGCGGCGGGTGCACACCCGGGCGACCGCGACACTCGGGGGTGGCGCCATGCTCGCCGGGTTCCTCGCCGCGATGCTCGTGGCGTGGCGCTCGGGACGCTACGACGCGGTCTTCGAGGCCAGCACGCAGCCCCTCGGCGTGGTCATCGCCGCGCTGATCATCTACCTCGTCGGCCTGATCGACGACTTCCGGGACGTGTCGGCACCCGCCAAGCTCGCGGGCATGGTGCTCGCCGGCAGCGTGCTGTCCGTCGCCGGCGTGACCATCTTGTACTTCCGCATCCCCTTCGCCGACCTGGTGGTGCTGTCGCCCGACCTGTCGGCGCTGCTCACCGTGCTCTGGGTGGTGGGCATGGCCAACGCGGTGAACCTCATCGACGGCCTCGACGGTCTGGCCGCCGGCCTCGTCGCCATCGCCGCGGGGGCGTTCTTCCTCTACGGCGAGCGCCTGAACGACGTGGGGGTGCTCGAGCCCGGCAACCTCGGCCCGCTGCTCGCCCTCATCACCGCGGGGATCTGCCTCGGGTTCCTCCCGCACAACTTCCACCCCGCGCGGATCTTCATGGGCGACGGCGGCGCGCTGCTGCTCGGTCTGTTGATGGCCGCCTCCACCATCTCGGTCGGCGGCAGCTCGAGCGAGCCCTTCAGCGGTCAGGTGTACTTCTTCTTCGCCCCCCTGTTCATCCCGCTGTTCATCCTGGGCGTGCCGATCCTCGACACCCTCTTCGCCATCGTCCGGCGGGCCACCCGGCGCGCCGGCGTGGCCGAGGCAGACAAGGAGCACCTCCACCACCGGCTGATGCGCCTCGGCCACGGCCAGCGCCGCAGCGTGCTGATCCTCTGGGGCTGGACGCTGGCGCTGTCGGTGTTCGTGCTCTACCCGACCTTCACCGGCAAGGGGGACGCGCTGGTCCCCATCGGCGTGGTGGTGCTCGGCTTCGGCCTCTACGTCTTCTTCGGTGCCGGCGTGCAGCGGGCCGCACGCCTCAACCCGCCCGAGGCGGCGGCCGATGGGGAAGCGCCCCCCCGGGGGCCCGACGAGCCGCCCGCCGGCCCGGCGGTGGAGGCCGAGCAGGACACGTGACGATCCCGCGACGGGGTCGTGGGAAGCGTTGGCAACGGTGGCAACACGAACAACACGAACAACACCAGTTTCCCTTTCCCGTTCGGGGTGTTACGGTCTCGTGACGGAATTCCGGACCTAGGGGTGACGCCTGTGCAGTTCTCAGCTTCGCGATGGCGACGGGCCGCGGCCGTGGTGCCCGTCGCCGCGCTCGTGCTGGCGGTGTCGCCGGTGCTCGCCGCCCGGGGGGAGGATCCCCGCGCCGAGCGGGCGGCGGTGCAGGAGCGCCGCGCCGAGCTCGCCGGCGAGCTCGACGTGCTGAACGCCGATCTCGCCGAGATCACCGCCGCGCTCGAGGCCATCGGCCGCAACGTGGAGGCGCAGCGGGCCCGGGTGGAGGACGCCCAGCGGGCCGCCGACCAGGCACAGGCCGACGCCGACGCCGCCCGGGCCGAGGAGCAGGCCAAGCAGGTCGAGATCGAGACGCTCCAGGCCACCCAGGAACAGCTGCTGGTCGACGCGTACATCAGCGAGGGCTCCAACCAGGACAGCCTCGACGCCCTCTCCGGCAGCAGCCCCACCGAGGCCGCCGAGCGCCGGGCCCTCGTCGACATCACCGGCAACCGCAACGAGGACGTCGCCGACCTTCTCCAGGCCGCCCGCGAGGACCTCGCCGACGCGAGGGCGCGCGCCGAGGACGCGGCCCAGCGGGCCGAGGAGCACCGGGCCGAGGTGACCCGCCGCCTCGAGGAGCTGAACGAGTCGCAGGAGGCCCAGCGCGAGCTCCAGCAGCGGGCCGAGGAGCGCATCGACTCCGTCCGCGCCGCCGACGACGAGCTCGCCCTCGAGGAGTTCGGCCTGTCCGCCGAGATCGCCGAGCAGGAGCGGGCCGCCGCGGCCGAGGCCGCCGCCGCCGCTCGGGCTGCCGGCGTCGACGTGCAGGGCAGCGGCAGCACCGTGACCGTGGGCGGCATCACCGTCGACGCCTCGATCGCCGGTCAGGTGGAGTCCATGCTCAACGCAGCCCGCGGCGACGGCCTCGTGCTGACGGGCAGCGGTTGGCGCAGCAACGCCCGCCAGATCCAGCTCCGCACCATCAACGGCTGTCCCGACGTCTGGACGTCGTCGCCGTCGTCGTGCCGGGTGCCCACCGCCATCCCGGGCACGTCGATGCACGAGCGGGGCCTCGCCATCGACTTCGACAACTGCTCGTGGCGCAGCAGCGCGTGCTACGTGTGGCTCGCGAACAACGCCAGCGGCTTCGGCTTCTACAACCTGCCGAGCGAGCCGTGGCACTGGAGCATCAACGGTCGCTAGTCGGCCGGGCGGTGTGCGCCGCCCACCGAGGGGCCCATCTGTCGTCGAACTTGCGGGATCGGCCGTCCCGTCGTAGATTGCGAAAAGATTCACAAGCGGCGAGACTGGCCGTGGCGGCGCCGCCGGCGCCGCACCCCGATCGGAGGACCGGGCCCGCGTGGACCACAGCGAGCGGCGAGAACTGAACAACGGCTTCTCGAACGCCTTGGGCAAGGCGGTCGAGCTCGTCGTCACCCCGCTGATCTTCGCCTTCCTGGGCCACCTCGTCGACCGCTGGCTCGGCATCGGGCCCGTCTTCGCGATCGGCCTCGGCGGCTTCACCCTCGGCTACACCGCCTGGCGCATGTACCACGACTACGACGCGGCGATGCAGGCCGAAGAGGACCGCATCCTGCGCCGCCGCTCCGACGGCCCCGGCACCGCCGGCGAGGCATCGTGAGCCCGGTCCTGCCGAACCCCCGGCCGGCCGACGAGGCCGCGACGCCCGTCGCGATCGACCGCGAGCGCGACCCCGAGACGAACGTGAGGACCGTCGCCGGCATCACCGTGCCCGTCGACGCGGTCGCCGCGGACGACGTCCCGCCGGTCGAGCGCCAGCTCGCACGCGACATGGTTCGCCACGGCCTCCTTGTCGCCCCGGCGCTGCTCGTCGTGTGCGGCGCGGTGTGGGGCTGGGTCGGGGTCAGTTCGTGCGCCTACGGCCTCGCGCTGGTGTTCGCCAACTTCCTGCTGGCCGCCGGCATGCTCGGCTGGGCCGCCCGGTTCGGCTCCTCCGTCCTGCTCGCCACCGCCCTCGGCGGCTTCCTGGTGCGCATGCTCCTTTTGGTGCTCGCCATCGCCGTCGTGAAAGATCAGGCCTGGATCGACATGGCGCCCCTCGGTGCCACGATCCTCGTCACCTACCTCGGGCTCCTGTTCTGGGAAACCCGCTACGTGTCCGCCTCGCTGGCCTTCCCGGGCCTCAAACCACGCACCAAAGGAGCTTGACGGGTGACCACCCTGCTCGCGCTCGACTTCCCGCCGGTCAGCCACGTCACCGAGTGGCCCGACATGTTCTTCGAGGGCAGCCCCCTCGCGGTCAACAAGGTCGTCATCCTCATGTGGGTGTCCGCCGCGATCGCGTTCATCTTCATGTGGGCCGCCGGCCGGAACTTCCAGATGGTGCCGGGTCGGCTCCAGGGCGTCGGTGAGTCCTTCATCGAGTTCATCCGCAACGGCATCATCATGCAGACGATGGGCAAGGACGGCCTGGGCTACACGCCGTTCCTCGGCACCCTGTTCGTCTACGTGCTGATCTGCAACGTCTGGGGGATCATCCCGGGCCTGCAGATGCCGGTCACGGCCCGGATCGCCCTCCCCGCCCTGCTCTCGATCATGGTGTGGCTGGTGTTCAACACCGTCGGCGTGATCAAGAACGGCCCGTTCGGGTACCTGAAGTCGGTGCTGTTCCCGCCCGGCGTCCCCGTCGCGCTCTACATCCTGGTGACGCCCATCGAGTTCGTCTCGGTGTTCTTCGTCCGGCCCCTCAGCCTCGCCGTCCGACTCTTCGCCAACATGCTGGCCGGCCACCTCCTCCTCGTGAGCTTCGCCGTGCTGACCGCGGCCATGTTTGAGTTCTTCCCCCTCGCCGCCGTCCTGCCCGGCGCCGTGCTGATCGCCATGACCCTCTTCGAGGTGCTGGTGATCTTCCTGCAGGCCTACATCTTCACCATCCTCGCTGCCGTGTACATCGGTGGCGCCATCCACCCAGAGCACTAGGAGAGAAACCGTGCTTGATCTCGTCACCCTTGCCGCCACCGAGGCCGGTGAGCTCGAAGCGGGCCTCACCGCCATCGGTCGAGGCATCGTGTACGTCGGCGCCGCCGCCGGTCCCGGCGTCGGCATCGGCATCGTGGTGGGCAACGCCATCCAGGCCATGGCCCGCCAGCCCGAGTCGGCGGGCATGGTGCGCACCACCATGTTCCTCGGCATCGCGTTCACCGAGGCCCTCGCGCTGTTCGGCTTCGTGCTCGCCTTCATCATCTCGGGCTGACGCCATGCGACGATTCCGACTGCTGAGCGCGGCCTTCGCGATCGCGCTGCTCGGCCTGCTCGCCGGCGCCGCCCCGGCCCACGCCGTCTCCGAGGAGGAGCTCCGCGAGGAGTGCATCCACATCCTCGAGGAGGGCGGGACGGTCGACGACTGCCACGAGGCCCCGAGCCCCATCCTGCCCGAGATCAACGAGGTCATCTGGGGTGGTGTCGCCTTCCTCGTGCTGCTGGTCCTGCTCTGGAAGTTCGGCTACCCGGCCATGACCAAGGGCCTCGACCAGCGCGCCGACCGCATCCGCAACGACCTCGAGGCGGCCGACACGGCCAAGACCGAGGCCCAGGCCGAGCTGGCCCGCTACCAGGAGCAGCTCAAGGGTGCCCGTGAGGAGGCCACCCGCATGCGCGACGACGCCCGTGCGGAGATGGACGACTACAAGGCGCAGCGCCGTGCCGAGATCGACGCGGAGCTGAACGAGTACCGCGAGCGGGCCAAGGCCGAGGCCGACGCGGCCAAGACCCAGGCCCTCGCCGACGTCCGGGCCGAGGTCGCCGCCCTCGCCATCGGCGCCGCCGAGCAGGTCGTCCAGAAGAGCCTCGACCGCGAGACCAACACGGCCCTCGTCGAGAACTTCATCTCGAGCGTGGACGCCCGGAGCTGATCGTGGCCGACCAGCTCATCGACGCCTACGCGACCGCCATGTTCGGTGTGGCGTCCGCGCAGGGCGACGTGGACGAGGTGGCCGACGAGCTCTTCCGGTTCGCCCGGGTGCTCGAGGCCAACGACGAGTTCCGCAACGCCCTGTCCGACCCGCACCTGCCGGCGGCCCGCCGCAGCCAGATCGTGGAGGACGTGCTGTCGGGCAAGGCCACCGACACCACCACGGCCCTCGTGTCGATGGTGGTGGCCACCGGCCGGGCCCGTGACCTCGGGCGCATCATCGATGCGTTCGTGGCCATGAGCGCCCACGCCGGCGACAAGGAGGTCGCCGAGGTCCGGTCGGCCATCGACCTCACCGAGGACCAGCGCACCCGGCTGGCCGCGGCGCTGGCCAAGGCCACCGGCAAGGACGTCGAGGTCAAGGTCATCGTCGACCCGTCGGTCATGGGCGGCGTCGTCGCCCAGGTCGGCGACACGGTCATCGACGGCTCGGTCCGCCACCGCCTCCAGCAACTCCGCGAAGTCTTCTAGCGACCGCTTCTCCCAACCACGCCCGCGCCGGCGCCGACGAGCGGCTGCCGGCCACCTAGGACTCCCGAGGAAGAGGGAACCCGCCCCATGGCTGAACTCACCATCAACACCGCCGACATCACCGCTGCCCTCCAGAAGAACCTGGAGGGCTTCACCCCCGAGCTCGAGATGAGCCAGGTGGGGCGCGTGCTGGAGGTCGGCGACGGCATCGCCACGGTGTCGGGCCTGCCCGACTGCGCCGTGAACGAGCTGCTCGCGTTCGAGAACGACACCGTCGGCCTGGCCCTCAACCTCGACGAGGACACCATCGGCGCGGTCATCCTCGGCGTGTCCGAGAAGGTGGCCGGCATCGAGGAGGGCTCCACCGTCCGGGCCACCGGGCAGATCCTCTCGGTCCCGGTGGGCGACGCCCTGCTCGGACGCGTGGTGAACGCCCTCGGCGAGCCCATCGACGGTGCCGGCCCCCTCGAGGGCGCCGAGACCCGCCGCATGGAGATCCAGGCCCCGGGCATCGCCGGCCGCAAGCCTGTGCACGAGCCGCTCCAGACCGGCATCAAGTCCATCGACGCCATGACGCCCATCGGCCGGGGCCAGCGCGAGCTCGTCATCGGCGACCGCAAGACGGGCAAGACCACGGTCTGCATCGACACGATCCTGAACCAGAAGGGCCAGGGCGTGAAGTGCATCTACGTGGCCATCGGCCAGAAGGGCTCCACCGTCGCCCAGACCGTGAACACCCTGCGCGAGTACGGCGCCATGGAGTACACGGTCGTGGTGGCGGCGCCGGCCTCCGACCCGGCCCCGTTCAAGTACCTCGCCCCCTACGGCGGCTGCGCCATGGGCCAGCACTGGATGGACAACGGCGAGCACGCCCTCATCGTCTACGACGACCTGTCCAAGCAGGCCGAGGCCTACCGCCAGCTCGCGCTGCTGCTGCGGCGCCCGCCGGGCCGCGAGGCCTACCCGGGCGACGTGTTCTACCTGCACAGCCGCCTGCTCGAGCGGGCCGCCAAGCTCTCCGACGAGAACGGCGCCGGCTCGCTGACCGCCCTCCCGGTCATCGAGACCAAGGCCGGCGACGTCTCCGCCTACATCCCGACCAACGTGATCTCGATCACCGACGGCCAGGTGTACCTGCAGGACGACCTGTTCAAGTCCGGTGTGCGTCCCGCGGTCGACGTGGGCATCTCGGTGTCCCGCGTGGGTGGTGACGCCCAGATCAAGGCCATGAAGTCGGTGTCCGGAACGCTCAAGCTCGACCTGGCCCAGTTCCGCGAGCTCGAGGCCTTCGCCACCTTCGGCTCCGAGCTCGACAAGGTGTCGGCCGCCCAGCTCGACCGCGGCTACCGGCTCACCGAGCTGTTGAAGCAGCCCCTCAACTCGCCCATGCCGGTCGAGGAGCAGGTGGTGTCGATCTTCGCCGGCACCGCCGGCTACCTCGACGCCATCCCCGTGGGTGACGTGCGGCGCTTCGAGGCCGAGCTGCTCGACCACATGCGCACCCGTCGGGCCGACCTGCTCGCCCACATCCGCGACAACGGCACTCTCCCGGACGGTGACGGCCTCGCCGACGCGGTCAAGGAGTTCGCCGACACCTTCCAGCCCAGCGAGGCCCTCACCGGCGCCCCCGGCGTGGACGAGGACGAGGTCGGCGAGGCCGACGTCGAGCTGGCCGGCGGGCGCGCCGAGGCGACCCTGCCCGAACTCGAGATCGACCGTGACGGCGACGACGAGGACGAGGCCTGATCCATGGCCGGTGGTCAGGAGCGGGTCCTCCGACGACGGATCAAGTCCGTCCAGTCGACCAAGAAGATCACGCGCGCCATGGAGCTCATCGCCGCCACCCGGGTGGTGAAGGCCCAGGAACGGGCCAATGCGGCGCGGCCCTACAGCCAGCAGATCACCAACGTGATCCTCGACCTGGTGGGCCTCGGCGCGCAGAGCGACCACCCGCTCCTGCGCAAGTCGGCCGAGGCGAAGCGCTCGGCGTTCGTGGTCGTCACCTCCGACCGCGGGCTCTGCGGCGCCTACAACTCCGCGGTGATCCGCGCCGCGGAGCGCGAGCTCGTCGCCCGCAAGGCCGAGGGCCAGGACTACGCCCTGATCCTCATCGGCAAGAAGGCCAACAGCTACTTCAAGTTCCGCAACTACGACATCGCGGCGTCGTTCTACGACCTGACCGACCGGCCCGACTACGAGGACGCCCGCGCCGTGTCGGTGGCCGTGCGCGACATGTTCGAGGCCGGTGAGGTCGACACCGTCGACCTCGTCTACCAGCGCTTCATCTCCGCCGGGGCCCAGGAGGTCGTCGTCCGGCGCTTCCTCCCGCTCGAGACCCAGGAGGCCGACGCCGACGGCGGCGCCGCCGAGCCCCACGCCAGCATCGAATTCGACCCGTCGCCGAACGTCATCCTCGACGAGCTGCTGCCCCGCTACGTCGAGGCCCGCCTCTTCGCCGCCCTGCTCGACGCCTCGGCGTCCGAGCACGCCGCCCGCCAGCGGGCCATGAAGGCGGCCACCGACAACGCCGAGGAGCTGATCATCAGCCTCTCGCGCATCATGAACCGGGCCCGCCAGGACGCCATCACCGGCGAGATCATGGAGATCGTCGGCGGCGCCGAGGCCCTGCACCAGGGCCAGGGTGGCGACGGCCTCGACCTGCCGGCCGCCCTGCTCGAACCCGCATCCCTCTCCGACCGCACCGCCTGAGGAGCCCTCACGCCATGACCATGACCGAGACCGCCCCCGAGACCGAGCTCAAGGACGGCCGCATCGTCTCCATCGCCGGCCCGGTGGTCGACGTGGAGTTCCCCCGCGGGTCGCTCCCCGAGATCAACACCGCCCTCGAGATGACCCTCACCGTGGCCGGCGAGGACATCGTCATCACCGCCGAGGTCGCCCAGCAGATCGGTGAGGGGCGCGTGCGTGCCGTCTGCCTGAAGCCGACCGACGGGCTCACCCGGGGCACCCCCGTGCGCAACACCGGCCGGGGCATCACCATGCCGGTGGGCGACGTGACCCTCGGCCACGTGTTCAACGTGATCGGCGAGCCCCTCGACACCGGCGGCGAGCCCCTGGAGGGGATCGAGGAGCGCTGGGAGATCCACCGCGACGCCCCGGCGTTCGACACCCTCGAGCCCAAGGCCCTCATGTTCGAGACGGGCATCAAGGTCATCGACCTCCTCACCCCCTACGTGCAGGGCGGCAAGATCGGCCTGTTCGGCGGTGCGGGCGTCGGCAAGACCGTGCTCATCCAGGAGATGATCAACCGGGTCGCCACCCAGCACGGTGGTGTGTCGGTGTTCGCCGGCGTGGGTGAGCGCACCCGTGAGGGCACCGACCTCTGGATCGAGATGCAGGAGTCCGGCGTCATCGAGAAGGCCGCGCTGATCTACGGCCAGATGGACGAGCCGCCGGGCGTGCGCCTCCGGGTCGCCCTGTCGGCGCTGACCGTGGCGGAGTACTTCCGCGACGTGCAGCAGCAGGACGTGCTGCTGTTCGTGGACAACATCTTCCGGTTCGTGCAGGCCGGCTCCGAGGTGTCCACCCTCCTCGGCCGCATGCCCTCGGCCGTGGGCTACCAGCCCACCCTCGCCGACGAGATGGGCGAGCTCCAGGAGCGCATCACCTCGACCCGGGGCCGCTCCATCACCTCGCTCCAGGCCGTGTACGTGCCCGCCGACGACTACACCGACCCGGCGCCGTTCACCACCTTCACCCACCTCGACGCCACCACCGAGCTCTCCCGCCAGATCGCCTCGCTGGGCATCTACCCGGCGGTGGACCCGCTGGCGTCGACGTCCACCATCCTCGCTCCCGAGGTCGTGGGCCAGCGCCACTACGAGGTCGCCCGTCAGGTGCAGGAGGTCCTCCAGCGCTACAAGGAGCTGCAGGACATCATCGCCATCCTCGGCCTCGACGAGCTCTCCGAGGAGGACCGGGTCATCGTCGACCGGGCCCGCAAGGTGCAGCGCTTCCTCAGCCAGCCCTTCAACGTGGGCGAGGTCTTCACCGGCCTCAAGGGCATCAACGTGCCCGTGGCGGACACCGTCGAGTCCTTCGCCCAGCTGGTCGAGGGCGAGCTCGACGACCTGCCCGAGCAGGCGTTCCTGAACGTGGGTGACGCCGACAGCGCCCGGGCCAAGGCCAAGCAGCTCCAGGAGGGCTGAGATGGCGCTGCAGGTCGAGCTGGTCTCCCCCGAGCGGGTGCTCTTCGAGGGCGAGGCCGACCGGGTCATCGCCCGCGCCATGGGCTCGGGGGACTTCGCCATCCTGTCCGGCCACGCCCCCTACCTGGCGGCCATCGCCACCCACCCCGTGCGGGTGATGCTGGCCGACGGCACCGAGGAGACCATCGCCGTACACGGCGGGTTCATCTCGGTGGCCAACGATCGGGTGACCATCCTCTCCGACGTGGCCGAGCTGGCCAGCCAGATCGACGAGGAGCGGGCCCGCCGGGCCAAGGAGCGGGCGGAGCAGGCCATGGCCAGAGGCGACGACGCCGTGGCCGAGGCCGCCCTGCGCCGGGCCCACGTGCGCCTGGCGGTCGCCGGCGGCCTCACCACCGTCGGCTGACCGCAGACCTCCCGTTCTGGCTCCCGATTTCGGTGCCCTGGCACCGAAATCGGGAGCCAGTTCGCGTGACGTCGGCGATGCTGGGGCATGCCCCGTCGACGGTTCGCGGTCGCCCTGCTGGTCCCGGCCCCGGTCGCCACGGAGGTCGACGGGCTGCGCCGCGCCTGCGGTGACGCCAACCTGCGCAAGGTCGCGCCCCACGTCACCCTGATCCCGCCCATCAACCTCCGGGAGGAGGACCTGGCCGCGTCGCTCGCGGTGGTGCGCGACGCCGCCGCCGAGTGTGAGCCGCTGCGGCTGACCCTGGGGCCGGCAACGACGTTCGAGCCGGCCCGGTCGGTGCTGTACCTGGCCGTCGGCGGCGAGGACACCCAACCGCTGCAGGACCTGCAGGCGGCCCTCGTGGCGGGGCCGCTGGAGCGCCCCCCGCAGCACGAGTCGTTCGTGCCCCACGTGACCATCGCCATCGCCGCCGGCCCCCAGCGGGTCGACGCCGGCATGGCCGCGCTGGCCGACTACCGGGCCGAGGTGGTGGTCGGCCACGTCCACGTGCTCGAGAACCGGCGCGACGACGAGCTCGGCCACCACGTCTGGCGACCGGTCGCCGACGCCGCCCTCGGTGGGCGCGCCATCGTCGGGCGCGGCGGACTGGAGCTGGAGCTCACCGTCTCGGCCTCGGCGGATCCCGACGTGAAGGCCTGGGCCGAGCCCCTCTGGGTGCGGGCCGACCGGGAAGACCTGGGTGACACCGGCGCGGAGGACACCGTCGCCATCACCGCCCGCCGGGGCGATCAGGTGGTCGGCCTGCTGGAGGGCTGGTTCTGGGCGGACCTCGGCCACGTCGACGACCTCATGGTCGACGAGGCCTGTCGTGGCGAGGGGATCGGGCGCCACCTGCTGGCCCGCTTCGAGGCCGAGGCGCGGGTCCGGGGCTGCACCAGCCTGGCGCTGCGCACCCCGGCGGGGTCCGCGGCCGAGGGCTTCTACCGCCACCTCGGCTGGGAGCACGAGTCGACCCAGCGCGCCTGGGTGTTCGGGAAGGACTTCCTCCGCTTCCGCCGGCGGCTCTGACCGCAGGGATCGGAGCACGCACCCGCGCCCGCCGCGACCGCCCTTCTGGTCACGAATTCGCGACGTCTGACATCCCGTCTCCGTAACCAGTACGGGGGAAGGGTGCTCAGCGGAAGGGCTGGGGGCGGATGACCAGGAGCCAGGTGAGCACGCCGCTGAGGGCCACGAGGATGAGCGCGGCGATGGCCATCTCGGTGAGGAAGCCGTCCTCGGCGGCGTTCCAGATGCGGGTGGAGAGGGTCTCGATGCGGGTGGGGCGCAGGAGCAGCGTGGCCGGAAGCTCCTTCATCGTGGACAGCAGCACGAGGCCGGCGCCGGCGAGCAGCCCGGGGGCCATGAGGGGGAGGTCGATGGTGCGGAAGCGGCGCACGGGGCCGGCGCCGAGCATGGTGGCGGCGTCGCCGACCCCCCGCGAGACGCCACCGACCGCCACCTGGGCGGCGCGCATCGACTGCGCGCCGAAGTGCACCACGTAGGCGAAGATCAGCACCGGCAGGGTCTGGTACAGCGAGCTCAGCACCGGGGTGTTCAGCACCCAGAACACCAGCGCCAGGGCGACGACGAGGCCGGGGATGGCGAAGCCGCTGACCACGAAGGTGTTCGCGACCCCGCCGACCCGGCTCCGATAGCGGGTGGTGACGTACGCGAGGGGCAGGACGACGGCGACGGCGACGGCGGCGGTGATCACGCCGATCCCGGCCGAGCTCAGGGTCGGCGCCACGGCGTCCCCGAGGTCCGCCGAGCCGCTGCCCGTCCCGGTCAGGCCGCGGACGGCCCAGTAGCCGAGGGTGACGACCGGGCCGAGGAGGGCGTTGCCGAGCACGACCAGCACCGCCACCAGGGCCGGGACGCGCCAGCGTCCGAGCGGGGTCACGAGGGCCCGGCCGGCCCCCATCGCCTCGGTCTGCATCGCTCGGCGGCCGCTGGCCCGCTCGGCCCCGACCACGACGAGTGCGACCAGGGCCAGGACGAGGGCCAGGGCGAACGACTGGGCCCGGTCGAAGAGCCGGTTGGCGAAGATCTGGGTGGTGAGGGTGTCGTAGCGGAGGAGCTTCACGGCCCCGAAGTCGCTCACCGTGTAGAGGAACACGAGCAGGCCACCGGCCCAGATCGCGCCACGGCACTGCGGCAGCACGATGGTGCGAACCACCCCCCACCGCCCACGGCCCAGCAGCCGGCCGCTCTCCTCGAGCGACGGCGGGAGCTGGGCGAGCCGTGCCGCCACCGGGAGCAGGACGTAGGGGTAGGTGAAGAGGGTCAGCACCAGCCAGGCGCCGGCGAAGCCGTGCACCGGTGGGAGCCATGCCGCGGCGTCCTCGCCGACCACCTTCTCCACCAGGCCGCCGCGACCGAGGGCGGCGATCAGCGCCGCGGCCCCCACGAACGACGGGAACACGAGCGGGAGCGGTGCGAGCACGCGCCACAACCGACGGAAGGGCACGTCGGTGCGCACGACGAGCCAGGCCAGGGCGGTGCCGAGTGCCGCTGCGGTCAGCGCCACGGTCGTGGCCAGCGCCACCGTGCGACCGAGGGCCTCGAGGGTGGAGGCGCTGGTCAGCTCGCCCCAGAAGTCCGAGCCGAGGGTGAGGTTGCGCCAGACGATGTAGAGAAAGGGCCAGGCGAAGACCAGGCCGGTGACCAGCGTGACCGCGACCAGCGTCGTCGGCGCGGGTCGCCTCGAGCCGGTGGCGGCCGTCACGGTCTCGTTCGCTCCCCTGGTGACGCCGGGCGCGTGCCCGTCAGCCCTCGAGCCCGCTGTCCTCGATGAGCTCCCGCGTGCGTTCGAGCCCGCCGCCGAGCTCGTCGAAGTCGATGGTGTCGACCGCCAGCGAGTCGAGCGGAGGGAGCCCCTCCGCCGGCTCGACGCCGGCGGCCAGCGGGTACTCGAAGGTCTCCTCGCTGTAGAACTGCTGCGCCCCCTCGGACAGGAGGAAGTCGATGAGGGCGGTGGCGTCCTCCTGGCGGTCGCTCGACGCGAGCGTCGAGGCCGCGGTGACGATCAGGAGCGAGCCGATGTCGCCGTCGGGGAAGGTGTAGTTCTCGCTCGGCACCGACGGATCCTCGGCCTGGGCCCGGACGTTGTAGTAGTGGTTGACGAGTCCCATCGGGACCTCGCCTCGACCCACGGCCTCGACGATCGCGGTGTTGTTCGCGTAGGTCGGGGCGTCGTTGGCGGCCATGCCCTCGAGCCACGCCTGCGCCGCGTCGTCGCCGAGCTCGCTGCGCATCGCGGTGACGAAGTCCTGGAACGAGGCGTTCTCGGGGGCGAGGGCGACGTCCCCCTCGTACTCGGGGTCGGTGAGGTCGAGGACCGAGTCGGGCAGGGTCTCGGGATCGACGTCGTCGGTGTTGTAGACGAGCACCCGGACCCGACCGGAGATGCCTACCCACCTGCCGTCCGACGCCTGGTTCTCGTCGGCCACCCGGTCGAGCGTGCCCGGGTCGAGCTCGGCGAGCAGGTCCTGCTGGTCGAGGAACCCGACGGCCCCGGGGCTCTGCGACAGGTAGACGTCGGCGGGGGACTGGTCGCCCTCCTCCGCGATCAACAGCGCGAGGTCGGTGGAGTCGCCGTACCGGACGTCGATGTCGATGCCCGTCTCCTCGGCGAACTCGACGAGCAGCGGCTCGATGATGTCCTCGCTGCGGCCCGAGTAGATGGTGAGGCGGTCCTCGCCGGCGCACCCGATGAACAGGGTGGCGGCGAGCGCGACGGCGGCGGGGACGGCGACGGCCTTCAGGAACGGCATGAGGCCACGCTAGCCTGTGGGACCGGAAAGCGTAAAGGTGGCCTAACACCGGGGATGCGGTGCCGCGAGCCGTCGTGGGCCGTGCCGCCGCCATGGAGGAGCAGCAGGAGTGGACGACGAGGCAAGCAGATCCGGCGTGGCGGTGGCCGGGGGCCGGCTCGCCTTCGGCTCCCAGCCGGTGCTCCGCGGCGCCGACCTCGTCGTCCCGGACGGGTCGATCGTCGCCCTGCTCGGGCCGAGCGGCTGCGGCAAGACGACGCTGCTGCGGTCGATCGCCGGTCTCGAGCGCTTCGACGCCGGCGTGATCACCGTCGCCGGGACGGTCGTCGACGACGCCGGCGGCGTCTTCGTCGCCCCCGAACGCCGCGGCGTCGGGATGGTCTTCCAGGACTGGGCGCTCTTCCCGCACCTCACCGTGGCCGAGAACGTCGGCTACGGCGTGCGCGACCGGTCGCGGAGGCCCGCCGCCGTGGCGGAGAACCTGGCCCGGGTGGGACTCGCCGGCCTGGGGGAGCGGCTGCCGGGCACGCTGTCGGGGGGCCAGAAGCAGCGGGTGGCCCTGGCTCGGGCGCTCGCCCCCGAGCCGGCGGTGCTGCTCCTCGACGAGCCCTTCTCGAACCTCGACCCCACCCTGCGCAACCAGCTCCGGGTTGAGGTCCGGACGCTGCTCGCCGGTCTCGGCGTCACCGCGGTGTTCGTCACCCACGACCAGGAGGAAGCCTTCGTGGTGGGCGACGAGGTCGCGGTCATGGCCGAGGGGGTCATCGTCCAGCAGGCCCCACCGGCCGACGTCTACGCCACCCCGGCGACTGCGTGGCTGGCCTCGTTCGTGGGGGAGGCGAACCTGCTCGCGGGCACGGCGGACGGCACCACGGCGACGACGCCGGTCGGACCGGTCGAGCTGCGGGAGCCCGCACGCGGGGACGTCCAGGTCCTGGTGCGCCCCGAGGCGCTCACCCTCTCGGCGGGTGACGCCGCCACGGTCGAGTGGGTCGAGTTCCACGGTCACGACGTGCGCTACCGGCTCCGGCTCGACGACGCCACGTCGGTCACGGCGAGGGCCCCCGGCGCGCCCCGCCACCACCCCGGTGACCGGGTCGCGGTCGAGGTCGACCCCGCACCTGCCGTGGCGTGGCCCGGCGAGCCAGGATGAGCCGGCGGTCCCCGTGACCGACGTCCCCGCCGCTCGGGCGACCGACCCGGGAACCGTGGCCGCCGTGCTGGTTGGTCAGCCGCCGGGCTCCCACAGCGAGGTGGCGTAGCTCTCCTCCAGGGACTGGTCGATCAGCTCCGCCGGGACCTCCTTGAGGCCGGGGATCTGGTCGCGGATGATGCACCCGAGGGTGGGCAGCGTGGACCGGTCGGGCCAGGACGAGGGCTGCCACAGCTCGCTGCGGCGGAAGGCCTTGGCGCAGTGCATGTACTGCTGGGTGACCGACACGCCGATGGCCGCCTTGGGGCGCCGGTCCTTGACCGCGCAGGCGTCGAGGACGGTCGGGTCGGTGGTGATGCAGGCGCGGCCGTTCACCCGGAGGGTCTCGTCCACGCCGGGGACGAGGAACAGCAGCCCCACGCCGGATCCCTCCACGATGTTCGTGATCGAGTCGAGCAGGTTGTTCCCCGCCAGGTCGGGGATCACCAGCCGGTGGTCGTCCAGCACGACCACGAACCCCGGTGGGCCGCCCTTGGGCGACACGTCGCCGGTGCCGTCAGGCGAGGCCGTCCCCACGAGGACGAACGGCGACGCGTCGATGAAGGCGCGGGCGTGGGCGTCGAGCTCGCCCTGGACCTTGTCGACGGTGCTGCCCGGCATCCGGTACAGCGACCGCAGCTCGGACTCCGTGGTGATGACGGCGTCGAAGTCCTGATCGGCCATGGGTGGGACGGTACCCCAGGGCGCCTCAGCGGGGGGTGGCGTCGGGGAGGCCACCGTCGACCGGCAGGGTCGCGCCGGTGGTGGGGGTGGGGCGTTGCAGGAACCAGCTCACCGCCCGGGCGACGTGGGTGGCGGTGATGCGGGCCTTGAGCAGGTTGCGGTCCTGGTAGTACGCCTCGAGGCCCTCCGCGTCGAGGCCGCGGGCTTTCATCCGGTCCGGGCCGACCTCGGCCCAGAGGCCGGACGGGCGGCTCTCGTGGGAGAAGACCGCGTCCGGCGCCACCATGTTGACCCGCACGTCGGCAGGGGCGAGCTCGAGGGTGGCGATGCGGGCGAGCTGGTGGGCCGCGGCCTTCGTCGCGCTGTAGGCGCCGAAGCCGGCCCCGGGGGCGAACACGTTCTTGGTGGAGACGAGCACGATGTCGCCACCGGTGCCCTGGCGGGCGAAGTGGTTGGCCGCCTCCCGCAGCAGGAGCAGGGTGCCGTCCACGTTGACGCGCTCGAGGCGCCGGAAGGCGTCGAGGTCCATGGTGGCCAGCGAGGACACGTGGGCCAGGCCGGCGTTGACCACCACGCCGTCGACCCCGCCCCACCGGCCGCTCACACCGGCGAAGGCCTCGGCCACCGAGCCCGGGTCGGTGACGTCGAGGGGGACGCCGACGGCCCGACCGGGGGCGAGCGCGTCGAGCGCCGCCGCGAGGGAGTCGAGCGCGTCGCCGGCCAGGTCGGTGGCCACCACGTGGGCGCCGTCGGCGAGCAGGCCCTCGCAGATCCCCGAGCCGATGGCGCCGGCGGCGCCGGTGACGAGCACCACCTGTCCGGCCAGCGGGGGGTCGACCGCGGCCCGCAGCTTGGCGTGCTGGAGGGGCCGGTGCTCCATGTCGAAGAGGTGGTCGTCGGGCACGCTCTCGTAGGTGCCGCCCATCGCGGCGACGACGGTCTTGGCCCGCACGGTCTGGCGGGCGATGTCGGCGACGATGCGGGCGTCGGCGGCGTCCTGGCCGGCGCAGAGCAGGCCCACGCCCGGGACGGCGACGATCCGCGGGGACGGCTCGAACGGCGTGACCCCGGGCGGCAGCCGGTCCCGGTGGCGCTCGACGTAGTCGGCGTACTCGCCTGCCCAGCCGTCCAGGCACCCTGCGACGGCGTCGGCCAGGGCCCCGTCGTCGGCCAGGGTGGCCTCCTCGAGGTCGAACCACGCCGGCAGGGGTCGTGTGCGGATGAGGTGGTCGGTGGTGAGCGGCGGCGTGACCAGCCGCTCCCGGGCGTCGGGCCCACCCAGGGCAGCGACCACGTCGGGGTCGTTGATCGCCTCCAGGATCACCCGGCGGTAGGGCCGGTCGTCGTCGCCGGTCCGCCGGGCCAGCGCCCCCCGCAGCACCGGCGCCACCCGTGCCAGCGCCTGACGCCTCGCCTCCTCGTTCTGGGACCACGCTGATGTCGTGGGCGACACCACGGTGGTCCCAGAACGGGAGGAGCGGGCGGTGGCGACGTCCTCTGCCCGCGAAACCAGGTCGACCATCCGCTCGTAGGACTCCCGCGCCGTGGCGCCCCACGTCATGACGCCGTGCTTCAGCCACACCATGCCGACGGCGTCGGGCTGGGCCTCGAGGGCGTCGGCCACGGCGTGGGCCAGCTCGAAGCCCGGGAAGACGTACGGCACGACGATGACGTTGTCGCCCATTGCCTCGCGGACGAGGGCCTCGCCGCCGATCTGGTTGGTCAGCGCCAGGACGGCGTCGGCGTGGGTGTGGTCGACGAAGGGGTGGGGGACCAGGGCGTGCACCGGGGTCTCGATCGACGGCGTGGGGGCGGCGTGGTCGAGCAGCGCCAGCCGCAGCTCGTTGACGATCTCGGCGTCGTCGAGGTGGTCGAGGGCCCGCAGGCGCCGCACCGGGTCGAGGCGCACGGGCACGTGACCCTCGGGCGGCACGGTGGCCAGGTCGTGGCCCGAGGCCTTGATGGCGATCACCTCGATCTCGTCGCCGTAGCGGTCGGTGGTCGTGCCCTTGACCGAGGTGTTGCCGCCGCCGTGCAGCACCAGCGCGGGGTCACCCCCCAGCAGCCGGCTCGTGTAGGTGCGCAGGGCGAGGTCCTCGCCGTGCTCGGCGCCCCACCGCGCGACCGCCGCAGCGGCGTCGGCGTCGTCCCAGCGGCTCTCCATGGGTCCCCCCGGGGGTCGGTCAGCCCGCGAGGGCCGAGAGCATGAAGCGGGCGTTGGCGTCGGGGTCGATGCCGTCGAACACGGCGCTGCCCGTCACGATCAGGTCAGCGCCTGTGGCCGCCACCTCGCGGACGTTGTCCCGGGTGACGCCGCCGTCGACGCCGACGAGGATCTCGCGGCCCGACTCCGCGATGAGGTCTCGGAGCTCCTGCACCCGGTCGGGCGTGGGGGCGGCGAAGCGCTGGCCGCCCCAGCCCGGGTCCACGGCGAGGACGAGCACGTAGTCGGCGAGGTCGAGGACGGGCTCGACCGCCGCCACGGGTGTGCCCGGCAGCAGCGCGACCCCCCGGGCCACCCCCCGGCCGGGCTCGTTGGCGTTCTCGAGGTTGCCCAGCTCCACCAGCACCCGCCGCACGTAGCGGTCGGACTCCAGGTGGACGGTGAGGAGGTCGGCGCCGGCGCTCACGTAGTCGGCGACCTTGGCCAGCGGCGCCTCGATCATGAGGTGGACGTCCTTGACCATCGCGGTCCGCACCGCCTTCACGATGGGCGGGCCGATGGTGGTCATCGGGCAGAAGCACCCGTCCATGACGTCGAAGTGCACGACGCCGACGCCCGTGGCCTCCAGGAGGGCCATCTCCTCGCCGAGGCGGCTCAGGTCGGCGGTCAGCATGCCCACGCTGACCGTGGGCGCCAGCGCCCGCAGGCGCTCGACGACGGTGCCGCCGGTGGTCCCGGCACCCTCCGTCACGCCGGCCGGGCCCTCAGCCCTCGCGGGCGAGGGTCTGGTAGAGCTCGAAGGCCTCGGCAGGCTTGCGGTCCTCGTGGACCACCGTGCGCACGGCCTGGATCATGGCGACCGGGTGGTCGGCCTGGAAGATGTTCCGGCCCATGTCGACGCCGGCGGCGCCCTCCTGGACGGCCTTGTAGGCCAGCTCGAGGGCGTCGAGCTCCGGGATCTTCTTGCCGCCGGCGATCACGATCGGCACCGGGCAGCCCGCGGTGATCGTCTCGAACTCCTCCTCGACGTAGTACGTCTTGATGTACGTGGCGCCCAGCTCGGCGCACATCCGGGTGGCGAGGCGGAAGTACTGCGGGGTGCGGGCCATCTCCTTGCCCACCGCGGTGACGGCGAGGGTGGCGATGCCCGCGGCGTTCCCGGCGTCGACCAGCCGGGTCATGTTGTGGATCGACTGCGTCTCGTGCTCGCTGCCGATGAACACCTGCACGGCCATCGCTGCGACGTTGAGGCGGATGGCCTCCTCGATGCTGACGGCGATCTGCTCGTCGGAGAGCTCGCGGAGGATCGACGGGCCACCCGAGGCCCGCAGCACGATGCCCCGCGTGTAGGTGGGCGGGATGACCGTGCGCAGGATGCCCCGGGTGAGCATCAGGGTGTCGGCGTAGGGGGTGAGCGGGACGATGTCGAGGTCGACCCGCTCGAGGCCGCTGGTGGGCCCGAGGAAGTAGCCGTGGTCGAACGCCAGCATCACCGTGCGCCCCGAGGTGGCGTCGAAGATGTTGGCCAGGCGGTTCTTCAGGCCCCAGTCGAGGTTGTTCGAGCCCTTCAGGAAGAACGGCTCGTTGGGCGCAGGCACCTCGGCCTGGAAGTCCTTGGCCTGCGTGGTGTCCTCGTCGGCCATCGGGGCCCCTTTCCTCGTGGCGTGCGGGTGTGGATCAGTCGAAGTTCACCGAGGCGTACTGGCGCAGCTTGTCGAGGCGGTGGCGGGCGTTGACCAACCGCACCGTCCCCGACTTCGACCGCATGACGAGCGACTGGGTGGTGGCCCCGTCGTGGTCGTAGTGGACGCCCTTGAGCAGCTCACCGTCGGTGATGCCGGTGGCGGCGAAGAAGCAGTTGTCGCCGGCGACGAGGTCGTCCTGGGTGAGGACCTTCTCGAGGTCGTAGCCCTGTTCCAGGGCGGCGTCGCGCTCCTCGTCGTTGCGGGGGTACAGGATGCCCTGGAGCTCGCCGTCCATGGCCTTGAGGGCGGCGGCGGTGATGACGCCCTCGGGGGTGCCGCCGATGCCGAAGAGGATGTCGGCGCCGGAGTCGGGCCAGGCGGTGGAGATGCCGCCGACCACGTCGCCGTCCTGGATGAGGCGGATGCGCGCGCCGGCCTCCCGGATCTCGTCGATGATGTCCTTGTGGCGGTCGCGGTCGAGCACCACGGCGGTGACGTCACGGACGGGCGAGCCCTTGGCTTCGGCCACGGCGCGCAGGTTGTCGGTGACCGAGGCGCGGATGTCGACCTTGCCCTTGGCCGCCGGGCCGACGGCCATCTTGTGCATGTAGACGCACGGGCCGGGGTTGAACATCGAGCCCCGCTCGGACACCGCGATCACCGCGATGGCGTTGCCGCGGCCCTGCGAGGTGAGGGTGGTGCCGTCGATGGGGTCGACGGCGATGTCGGTGGCGGGCGGCGTGCCGTCCCCGATGGCCTCGCCGTTGAACAGCATGGGCGCCTCGTCCTTCTCGCCCTCGCCGATCACGACGATGCCGTCCATGGGGACGGTGGTCAGGATGGCCCGCATCGCGTCGACCGCGGCGCCGTCGGCGCCCTCCTTGTCGCCGCGGCCCATCCAGCGGGACGCGGCCAGCGCGGCCGCCTCGGTGACCCGCACGAGCTCGAGGGCGAGGTTGCGGTCGGGGACCTCTGACACGGCGTTCATCGGGCCGACGTTAGAGGACGCCGCCCGGGCCCAGAAAGCCCGCCCGGGCACCAGGGCCGTGCGGCTCGGTACGATCCGGCGATGGCAGCGGACCAGGACGAGGGCGGCGTGGCTGGCGAGGACGGGACCGTCGATCCCGGAGCCGTCGGTCCCGGGAGCGACGAGGGCGCCGCGGACGTCGAGACCCTCGACGACGGGGACGGGGTCGGGGTGCTCCGGGGTGGAGACGACGAGGTCGCGGGCGACCAGGACACGCTCGACGACGACCAGGACGGCGACGACCAGGAGGGCGACGACGAGGACGGCGACGACGAGCTCGACGACCAGGACGGCGACGAGCTGGTCTACGAGCTCGACGACTGGTCGGGGGAGTCCCGGCTGCTGGCGGACGGCCTGTTCGAGAACGCCGGCATCGCCCGGGTCTGGCAGGGGGGCACCCTCGTCGTCCGGGCGGAGGACGAGGCGGTGGTCGACGAGATCATCGACAACGTCGACGCGATGGCCGTCCCGCCGCTCGACCCCGACGCCGAGAAGGTCGCCTACGAGGTGGGCGACTGGACCGACGCCCAGCGCACCGGCCTGGCCCAGCGCCTCGGCGAGGCCGCCATCCCCTACGAGTGGGACGAGCACGGCGACCTGCTGGTGCTCGAGGAGGACGACGAGCGGGTCGAGGAGATCTTCGACGCCATCGAGACGCCCGACGAGCTCGACGCCACGCTCGGCGACGAGGACGACGGCCTGGCCGCCCAGGAGGTCCTGTCCGACCTGTTCGTGTCCTCGGACCGGCTCATGCACGACGCCCGGGACTCCGAGGGCGTGCTCACCTTCGTCGACGCCGCGGCCCGGGCGGCCACGCTGTCGCTGCCGTTCGGCTTCGAGCGGGGGGTGTGGGACGAGATCGTGGCGCGGGCCGGGGCGCTGGCCACCGACTTCGAGCAGGACGTGGACGACGACGACCTGATCGTCGGTCGGGCCACCGAGCTGCGGAACCTGCTCCGCACCTACGTCTGACCCGAGCGGGAGACGTCCGCGAGGCGTCGGCACCGCGCCGGGCTCGCCGGCGCCCCGACCCGGGCGACGCCGGGAGGCGCCGGTAGCGTGCCCCCGTGGTCCTGGCCGAGCTGGAGATCTACCACTCCCGCCCCATCGCGCCGACCCGTCGGGTCGCCCTCGGGCGGCGCGCCCTGCCCGTGCACCCCGCTCCCGGCTTCGGGGGCGTGCTCCTCGGGGGCATCGTGGCCCACGCGGCCCCGGCGATCGACCCCGACCTCCTCCCGGACCTCAACCGCCTGATCGTCCAGCTCGAGGAGGGTCGCCGGATTCCCCAGCCCCGCCTCCGGTACCGCTACCAGACCGACGTGGTCGGCCTGACCCGCAGCACCCACCGCCTGGTGGGTGACGGCGACCGCACGGAGTTCGAGCTCGACGACCGCGGGGCACCGGCGCAGTACGTGCTCGGCGCCGTCTACGCCGCCGGCGAGCTGGACCCCGTGGAGCGGCGCTCGGTGATGGCCGCCATCCGCAAGGGGCTGCGCTGGTACGGCGACGTGGGGCCCGCGCTCATCGCCCACCTCTCGGGCGCCGAGGGGGCGCGCTCGTGGACGCCGGCGGCGTTCGAGGACCCGACGGGGTGGGCCCTCGAACTGCTCGGCTTCGCGGCGGCCGGCGCCGGGCCCGGGCCTGGACGCACGCCGCCCGACCGTGCCGACGTGCAACGACGCTTCCGGGCCCTGCTCCGCCAGGCCCACCCGGACCACGGCGCCGACGCCGACGGCGCCGCCCAGCGCATCGCCGACCTCGCCGAGGCCCGCCGCATCCTCCTTGCTTGATCTCTCCTTCGTCGGGATGGCTTCGCCATCCGGTTCGTCGGTGCGGCGGCTCCGCTCCGCCTGACATTGGCTCCTCCTTCGTCGGAGCGCCTTCGGCGATCCGGTTCGTCGGTGCTGCGGCTCCGCTCCGCTCCGCCGCGTCGCCGGCCCCCGGCCGAGGGATCGGTCGGCGCACGCTCACCCCTAGAGTCACGGCCATGACGCCGACGGGGGTGTTCCTGACGCCGGGGGCGGGCAGTGGGCGGGACCATCCGACCCTCGTCGCCCTCGAGGAGGCCCTCGCCCCGCTCCCGGTCGCCCGGGTCGACTTCCCCTACCGCCGCGAGGGGCGCAAGGCCCCGGACCGGGCCCCCAAGCTCGTCGCCTTCGTGCAGGAGGAGGCCCGGGTGGTCGCCGCCGATCTCGGTGTCGACCCGGCGGGGCTGGTCTTCGGGGGGCGCTCGATGGGCGGGCGGATCTGCTCCATGGCGGTGGCCGACGGGATGCCCGCCGCCGGCCTCGTGCTGATCTCGTACCCCCTGCACCCGCCGGGCAAGCCCGAGAAGCTCCGCACCGAGCACCTGCCCCGGCTCGACCTGCCCTGCCTGTTCATCTCCGGCACCCGCGACCCGTTCGGCACCCCCGAGGAGTTCGCCGAGGCGCTCGCACTGGTCCCCGGCCCGGTCACCACGGTCTGGCTCGAGGGTGGCCGCCACGACCTGAAGAACCAGGATCCGGCCATCGTGACCGCGGTCCAGGAGTGGCTCCCCACCCTCGGCTGAGCTGAGGCCGCGTCGGCCCCGCCCGTCAGGCGTCGGCGCCCGTGCCGCCGCCGGCGCGCCCCTCTCCGCCGCGTTCCGGGGTGGGCGGCACGAGGTCCTCGGGGTTGATCTCCTCGAGCTCGAGGTGGGCGGTCTCGGGATAGGCCGTGATCACCAGCACCGCGAGGACGGCCGGCCCGACCGCCAGCAGGGCCATGGCCGGGCCGAAGCGGCCGAAGTCGTCGGCGAGGGTGCCGGCGAGGAGCAGGCCCGCGCTGCTGCCCACCACGCCGACCGCCGAGATGATCCCGTTGGTGCGGCCCCGGCTGGTGGTGGGGAAGAGCTCGGGCCCGTAGACCCCGAGGGCCGGCACCGCCGCCGCCCCGACGATCGACCCCACCGCGGACGCGACCCACAGCGCCCAGCCGCCGGCGAAGTACATGAGGACGGTCAGGCCGACGCCGCCCGCCACCGCCACCGCACCGACGACCCGACGGCCGCGGAGGTCGGCGAGGCGACCGCCGAGGAGCACGCCGATGCCGCCCGGGGTGGCGGTGGCGAGGGTGAACAGGGTGATCTGCAGTGCGGTGAACCCGTGCTCGCTGCGGAGGAACTCGTTCTGGAACTGCGAGGCCGGGGCGGTGAACACCGCGAGCAGGAACCCCGACGCGGCCAGCAGGAGCACCCGGCGCCGGTGGGGCTTGGCCGGCGCCCGCTCGTGGGCGACCTCGTAGCGGCGGCTCTCGGGCAGGGTCCGCCCGACGTGCCAGGCGAGCAGGATGCCGAGCAGGGGGATCACGTACAGGGCGCGCCACGCCGACGGCCCCAGGTCGGCGAGGGGCAGGAACCACACCGCCATGCCCGCCCCGAGGGCCGCGGTCATGGCCAGCACGCTGATGGCGTAGGCGCGCGAGCCGGCCGGCATCTCCTCGGCCGCGACCACCGCCACGAGCAGGGCGAGTGCCGTGGCGAACCCCCGTGCGACCGTCTGGGTCGCCCCGAGCCAGAGCAGGTTCGCGGCGAAGGCGCCGACCATCGTCGCCGTGCATCCCGCCACGGCGGAGAAGATGAGCATCCGCCGACGGCCCCGCCGGTCGGCCACCGCCATCACCGCGAGGGAGAACACGATGCCGATGCGGACGGCGGCGAGGGTGGTTCCCTGGGCCTGGTCGTCCGCGCCGAACTCGTCGGCGGCGAAGGTGATGGTCTGGGTGATGAGGGTGCCGAGGTAGCCGCTGACCATCACCAGCGCGCAGAGCATCCCGAGCACCGACGCCTCGCGCGGACCGAGGCGGTCGGGGGGTGACCACCACGGCGACACACCCGGCGTGCCGCGGCGGCGGAGGGCCCGTCTGACCAGCGGGTCGAAGAGCACCCGCCACGCCCCGATGGTCAGCTCGAAGGTCGTCGTCTCGGTGACGACCACGGTGCCGTCCGACTCGGTGCGCTCCTCGAGCGTGCGGTGGTACACGCCGAACGGGCCGCCCACGGCACGGAACCCGCCGGCCGGGTCCCGCGCCTCGGCCACCACGTCGTCCCGGGGAGTGCGCAGCGCCTCGAGCGCGGCTCGGTCGTCGCCGGCACCGAAGCGGTGGATCGTCACGACCTGCTTCGGCGGCACCGTCGGAAAGTAGCGTGGGGCCATGCGCCTGGTCGTCCGCCCGAGCGGGCCCCTGTCGGGGGTGGTGCCCGTGAGCGGGGCCAAGAACTCGGTGCTCAAGATCATGGCGGCCACGACCTTGGCCAGCGGCACGTACACGCTGCGCAACGTCCCCGCCATCGCGGACGTGACCTGGATGGGCGAGCTCCTCGCCGACATGGGCATGGCCGTCCGTCACGAGGACGACGTGCTCACCATCGACTCCCCGGCGGATCTGGTCCCCGAGGCGCCGTACGAGCTGGTCGAACGGATGCGGGCCAGCATCGTCGTGCTCGGCCCTCTCGTGGCCCGGTTCGGGCGGGCCCGGGTCGCCCTGCCCGGCGGCGACGACTTCGGGCCGCGCCCCATCGACATGCACCTACGGGCCCTCGAGGCGCTCGGCGCCGAGTTCCGGACGGAGCACGGCTACATCGAGGCCCGGGCCGACCGCCTGCTCGGCACGCGGATCCTGCTCGAGTTCCCGAGCGTGGGCGCCACCGAGAACACGCTCATGGCCGCGGTGCTGGCCAAGGGCACGACGGTGATCGAGAACGCCGCCCGCGAGCCCGAGATCGCCGACCTCGCCGCCTGCCTCAACCGGATGGGCGCCCAGATCCTCGGGGCGGGCACCCCCACGGTCACGATCGAGGGGGTGGACGAGCTCTCCCCGGTCGAGCACACCATCGTCCCCGACCGCATCGAGGCGGCGACCTACCTCGCCGCGGTCGGTGTCGCCGGGGGCGAGATCACCGTCGCCGGGGCCCGCCCCGACCACATGACCATGCTCATCCAGAAGCTGGGCGAGATGGGCATGCGGATCTCACCCGATCCCGACGGGCTGTGGGTGATGCGCTCGAAGCGCCTCCACTCGGTCGACATCTCGACCCTGCCGTACCCGGGTCTCGCCACCGACTACAAGCCGCTGCTGGTCGCCCTGCTCGCCTTCGCCGACGGCGTCGGCATCGTCACCGAGAACCTCTTCACCGGCCGGTTCCGGTACATCGACGAGCTCGTGCGCATGGGTGCCGACATCCGCACCGAGGGCCACCACGCCGTCGTGCGGGGCCGCGAGCGCCTGTCCGGGGCGCCCGTGCGAGCGCCCGACATCCGCGCCGGCGCGGCCCTGGCCGTCGCCGCGCTGGGGGCCGACGGCGAGACCGTCGTCGCCGGCGCCGAGCACATCGACCGCGGCTACGAGCACTTCGTGGACAAGCTCTCGGCGCTCGGCGCCGACATCGAGCGGCTCGACTGACCGTCGGGGTTCGGCGGACGGTCAGCCCGGAGGGTGGCCGGCGTCACGCTCCTGCTGGAGCCGGGCCGCCTTGCGGTTGGCCATCCAGAGGACCCACGCGAAGAAGGCGATGGGGACGGCCACGACGAGGGCCTCGTCCCAGCCCCCCTGGTGCGCCAGGATCATCGCCGTCATCCCGCCCGATGGTAGGCGGGCGTCCTCCCGGAGCCGACCTCGGTGGGCCGGTGACGGATCGGGAACACGAGGGCGCCGATCCGGGTTTGCACGGCCATGACCGGTAGAATGGCGACCGTGGACGAGCAGGTGACCACCGAGGAGACGGCGGCGAGCATCGCCACCGACCCCGAGATCGAGCAGCGCCTGCGCGACACCATCGAGGCCATCCGCCCCGCGGTCCAGGCCGACGGCGGCGACCTCTTCTTCCATGGCATCGACGACCGCGGCGTCGTCACCGTCGAGCTCGTGGGCGCCTGTGTGAGCTGCCCCGCCTCCACGCTCACCCTGAAGGCCGGCGTCGAGCGCATCCTGAAAGACCGGGTGCCCGGCGTCACCAGCGTGATCAGCCTCGGCGAGAACGACGAGACCGTCGTCTCCCTGTAGCCGTCGGCTGCGGCCGCGGAGCCACGACTGCGGCGCCGCCTAGCCTCGGATCGTCATGACCCGCCATCCCGCGAAGCTGTTGGCCGCGGCCCGTGAGGGCAACCGCACCGCCTTGGCGCGACTGCTGTCGATGGTCGAGCGCGGCGGTGCCGACGCCCGCGAGGTGGGTCGCCTCACCCACGGGCTCGGCGGCCACGCCCGCACGGTCGGGCTCACCGGGGCCCCGGGCGCCGGCAAGTCGACCCTGACGAGCGCGCTGGTGGGCGCCATCCGCCGGGACGGCCTCGACGTGGCCGTGCTGGCCATCGACCCGTCGTCGCCGTTCTCGGGCGGTGCGATCCTCGGTGACCGGGTGCGCATGGGCGAGCACGCCCTCGACGCCGGCGTGTTCATCCGGTCGATGGCCACCCGCGGCCACCTCGGCGGCCTCGCCCTGGCCACCCCCGAGGCCATCCGGGTGCTCGACGCCACCGGCCACGAGCGCATCCTCGTGGAGACGGTCGGCGTGGGCCAGGTCGAGGTGGAGGTGGCGTCGTCGGCCGACACGACCATCGTGGTGGTGAACCCCGGCTGGGGTGACGAGGTGCAGGCGGCCAAGGCGGGCCTCATGGAGATCGCCGACGTGTTCGTCATCAACAAGGCCGACCGCACCGGTGCGGCGGACACCCGGCGCGACCTCGAGCAGATGCTGGCGCTGTCGCCGGGACGCGACGGCTGGTCGCCGCCCATCGTCGAGACGGTGGCGGTCGACCGGCGGGGCGTCGACGAGCTCTGGGCGGTGCTCGCCGACCACGAGCGCCACCTGGCCGCCACCGGCCTGCTCGAGCGCCGGCGAGCCGAGCGCCTCGAGCGGGAGCTGGCCGCGATCGTCGCCGAACGCCTCCACGAGCGGGCGACGGCGCTGTGCTCGGGCGACGAGTGGCGCCGCGTCCAGGTCGAGGTGCTCGCCCGGCGCCTCGACCCCTGGTCGGCCTCCGACCGCCTCCTCGCCGGCGCCTGAAGCACGGCCGCGCCCACGACCCCGGATTTCTTGGTGAGGAACCCCGGCTCGGGGGTTTCCCACCAGGAATTCCCGGGCGTTAGGGTCGCCGGCCATGGCTGACGCACTGGTCCGGGTCGAGCGGCGTGACGACGGGGTGGCGGTGGTCACGCTCGACCACCCCAAGGTGAACGCGCTCAGCCAGGAGCTCCTCGACGAGCTCGGCGAGGTGTTCGCCGGCCTGGCCGCCGACCTGCCGGGCGCCGTCGTGGTCACCGGCGGCGACCGCCTGTTCGCGGCGGGCGCCGACGTCACCCAGTTCTCGGCCGAGCGGGCGGGCGACATCGCCGCGACCTTCCACCGGGTGCTCGACGTCGTGGCCGCCTTCCCGCGGGTCACCATCGCCGCGATCAGCGGCTACGCCCTCGGCGGCGGGTGCGAGCTGGCCATGGCCTGCGACTTCCGCCTCGCCTCGGAGAAGGCGGTGTTCGGCCAGCCCGAGATCCTGCTCGGCATCATCCCCGGCGGCGGCGGCACCCAGCGCCTGCCCCGCCTCGTCGGCGTCTCCCTGGCCAAGGAGCTCATCTTCAGCGGCCGCCAGGTGAAGGCCGACGAGGCCCTCGCCATCGGCCTCGCCGACCGCGTGGTCGCCCCCGACGAACTGCACGACGCCGCCTTCGCCTGGGCCGCCGAGCTGGCCGCCGGCCCCGTGCAGGCCATCGCACTGGCCAAGGCCGCCATCGACGGCGCGATCTCCGAGCCGCAGGCCTTCACCGACGTCTTCCAGACCGAGGACGCCACCACCGGCGTCCAGTCCTTCCTCGAGCACGGCCCCGGCAAAGCGGTCTTCACCGGCCGGTAGCACCGCCTGGCGCCTCGCCACCCGACCCTGGAATCGCCTGTCGCGGCGCACCGATGCCGAAGTGCGAGAGGACGTTCACCGCGCCGCGGCGGGGGTTGTACTGGTGGGGCGAGAGGCGCGGGCCGGGTAGCCGGGCGGGTGGCGCCGGAACGGCTTCGGGCCACGCGCAGCGAGGGACGAGCGAGCATGGCCCGAAACGGATGTCCGGCGTCAGGACCCGACCGGCGGTGGGGAGAGAGCGGCTCTCAAGGGTGGGGATGGTCGGTATGGCCCGAAACGGATGTCCGGCGTCAGGACCCGACCGGCGGTGGGGAGAGAGCGGCTCTCAAGGGTGGGGATGGTCGGTATGGCCCGAAACGGATGTCCGGCGTCAGGACCCGCCGGGCGGACCCAGGTGAAGCCTGGCGTCAAGGGTGGGGGATGGTCAGAATTGGAAGTAGATGAAGGGGACGGCCTCGCCGCCGCTGAAGAGGATGATGGCGACGACGAACCCGCCGTAGAGCAGGCCCTGGAGCACCGGGCGCAGGGCGAGCATCGGGGTGTGGGTCTCGCGGTTGCGCTGGGCGAGGTCGATGGCGAGGCTGATCAGCGCCACCACGGCGAGCAGCGGCACGAACCCCGCGGTGACCGCGCCGCCCTGGAGGGTGAAGATCCCGCGGATCACGTCGAAGGCCTGGGTGAAGTTCTCGGCCCGGAAGAAGATCCAGGCGAAGCACACGAACTGGAAGCAGATGACCGCGGGGACGATGTCGGCCCTGGTGAACCGCCGCGGGCGGTTGTGCAGGCCCACGCTGTCGGTGCGCTCCTGGTACCACCGGTGGACGCAGAGGTAGAGGCCGTGCAGGCCGCCCCACACCACGAAGGTCCAGGCCGCGCCGTGCCACAGCCCGCCGATGAGCATGGTCAACATGAGGTTGCGGTAGGTCGTCGACGAACCCCCGCGATTGCCGCCCAGCGGGATGTACAAGTAGTCGCGGAGCCAGTTCGACAGCGAGATGTGCCAGGTCCGCCAGAACACGGTCGGGTTGCGTGACAGATAGGGCTGCTCGAAGTTCACCGGCAGCTCGATGGAGAACAGGCGTGACGAGCCCCGGGCCACGTCCGAGTAGCCCGCGAAGTCGCCGTAGATCTGGAGCGCGAAGCCCCACGTCGCGGCCACGAGCGTGATCCAGGACTGGTTCGTGGGATCGGCGAACGCCTCGTTGACGTAGGGCGCGATCGAGTCCGCGATCACCACCTTCTTGAACAGCCCCATGAGGATCAGGGCGAGGCCCGACTGCACCTGGTCGGTGCGCAGGCGGGGCCGCTCGTTCTCGAACTGGGGCAGCTGGATGTGGGCCCGGCCGATCGGGCCGGCGACGAGCTGGGGGAAGAAGGCGACGAAGACCGCGAAGTCGAGGGGGCTGCGGGCGGCCTCGATGTCGCGGCGGTACACGTCGAACGTGTACGAGATGCCGTGGAACGTGTAGAAGCTGATGCCCACCGGCAGGAGGATCTGCAGGGTCGGCTCGTTGGCCTGCAGGCCCACGGCGTCGAGCAGGTCGACCATCGAGCCGATGAAGAAGTTGAAGTACTTGAAGAACCCGAGGACGACCAGGTTCAGGGCGAGGCTGAGGCCGAACGCCCGCTTGCGCTTGCGGTCGTCCTCGCAGTCCGCGAGGTAGCGCCCGACCAGGTAGTCGACCGCGGTCGTGAGCCACATGAGGCCGAGGAAGCGCCAGTCCCAGAGGCCGTAGAAGAGCCAGGACGCGAACAGCAGGAGCAGGTTCTGGCCCCGCCGGCCGAGCTGCCAGTAGAGGACGAAGACGACGGGCAGGAACAGCGCGTACTGGAGGGAGTTGAAGACCACGTGTGCGCTCAGGTCCGTTTCAGGGCCGGGACAGGGTGAGGGCGTTGCCGATCAGGCCGAGGTGAGAGTAGGCCTGCGGATGGTTGCCGAGGGAGCGGCCGAGGGCCGGGTCGTACTCCTCGGACAGCAGCCCGGTCGGCCCGGCGAGGGTGACGAGGTCGTCGAACAGCGCGCGGGCGTCGTCGTGGCGGCCCACGAGGTGCAGCGCGTCGATCAGCCACGACGTCATCAGGTGGAACCCGCCCTCGGCGCCGGGGAGCCCGTCGTCGGCGCGGTAGCGGTACACGGTCGGCCCGTCCCGCAGCTCGCGCTCCACCGCCTCGACGGTGGCGAGGAAGCGGGGGTCGTCGGGGGCGACGAGGCCGCACAGGCCCACGACCAGGGCGGAGGCGTCGAGGTCGGTGCCGTCGTACGCCGCGGTGAACGCGCCCACCTCGGGCTTCCAGCCGTGCTCGAGCACGTCGGCGGCGATCTGGTCGCGCAGCTCGCGCCACGCGTGCTGGTCGGGGTCCACGAAGTGGGGCGCGACCTCGATGGCCCGGTCGACGGTGACCCAGCACATGACCTTGGAGTGCACATGGTGACGGGGCGGCTTGCGGATCTCCCAGATGCCGTTGTCCGGCTCGTGCCACCGGCGCTCCACGGCGCGCACCATCGCCTCCACCAGGCGCCAGTGCTGGGACGAGACCGGTGCGCCGGCGTCGATCAGCAGGCGGACGAGCTCGACGATGGGTCCGAACACGTCGAGCTGCACCTGGCGTTCCGCGGCGTTGCCCACCCGAACGGGTCGGCTGCCGGCGTAGCCCGCCAGCTCGGCGATCTCGGCCTCCGGCGGGAGGTGGCGCCCGGTGACCAGGTAGAGCGGATGGAGGCGCTCGGGGTCGTCCCGCTGCTCGAGGATGCGCAGCACCCAGTCGAGGAACGCCATCGCCTCACCCTCGCTGCCCAGGCGGACCAGTGCGGCGGCGCTGAGGGCGGCGTCCCGCAGCCAGCAGTAGCGGTAGTCCCAGTTGCGGACCCCGCCGAGGTGTTCGGGGAGGCTCGTGGTGGGGGCGGCGAGGATGGCGCCGGTGGGCTCGTGGCACAGGGCCTTCAGGACGACGGCGCTGCGGCGTACGAGGGCCGGCGCCACCGCCGACTCGTCGAGGTGGCCCGCCCAGTCACCCCAGTACCGCTCGGTGGCGGCACGGCGCTCGGCCTCGTCGCCGGCCTCGGGCCGCAGGTTGGCGGTGCCGCACCGCAGCTCGAGCACCACCGGCCCACCCCGCAGGTCGACGGTGGCCCGGGCGGTCTGGTGGTACCCGTCGTCCACGATGTCCCAGTCGACCCCCGGCGCCCGCAGCACCATGAGGTCGGAGGCGCCGAGGACCTCGATGCCCTCGCCGCGCCGGCCGAGTCGCGTGGGGAAGCGGCCGAAGTCGAGGCGAGGGGAGAACTCGACGACGGCGTCGTCGTCGCCCTCGAGGACCCGGATGAGGTCGCTGCGGCCGGCGAGGCGGCTGGGACGACCGGCCGAGCAGTCGAGGTAGTCGGTGACGGTCAGCCCGGGCCAGGCCGTCTCGAGGATCATGGTGTCACCGAGGTAGCGCTGTCGCGACGGGCGACCCTCGTCGATCGGGCCGACGCGGAACCCGCCGGCGCCCGGGCCACCCACCAGCTCGGCGAAGACCGCCGCGGAGTCGATGCGGGGCACGCACCACCACACGACGTTGGCGTCGGGCGTCACGATGGCGGCCGTGCGCAGGTCGGAGAGCATCGAGTGCTGCTCGATGGGCACGATCCCGGCGCCGGCGAGCCACGCCGTCCGCTGGTCGTTGAGCGACGCGAGCAGTTCGGCGACGGCCTCGGTGCCGGCCACGCGGAACTCCGCGCACGTGGCCCCGTCGCCCACCTTGACGCCGACGTCCGGGCCGGCGAGGGTGGCGAAGGCGTCCTCGTCGGTGACGTCGTCGCCGAGGTAGAGCACCGTGGACGCGCCCACCCGGTGGCGGATGTCCTCGAGCGCCCTGCCCTTGTCGGTGGGGATCAGCCCGAGCTCGACGACCTGGTTCAGGTGACGGACGTACACGCCGTCGATGGCACCGGGCCCGGCCTCGATCTCGGCCAGCGCGGCGGACACGTCGGCCGGGTCCACCGTGCGGTAGTGGAAGGCGACCGCGGCCGGCTTCGGCTCCACCACGGCGCCCTCGGTGCGCAGGGCGATGGCCCGCAGGGCCGACTCGACGCGCTCGCGGGTGCGGGCGACATCGGGCGGCAGCGACGAGCCGAAACCGATGTCGAATTCGGTGCCGTGGCTGCCGACGAGGTGGATCTCCTGGGGCATGCGGCTGAGGGTGGCGAGATCCCGCAGCGAGCGGCCGGAGATCACCGCCACGTGGGTCTGGGGGAGCGACGCGAGGGCGCGCATGGCGATCACGGTGTCGCGGTGGGGGAGGGCGGCCATCGGATCGTCGACGAGGGGGGCCACCGTGCCGTCGTAGTCGCAGGCGACGAGCAGTTGGGGCGCCCGGGCGAGGTGCGCGGCCCGGGCGGCGAGCTCGGCGGGGGCGACCCGGCCCGTGGTCGCCGGTGGGTCGGTCGTCGCCGTCGGGCGGGCGCGCGGCGCCGCAAGGGCGTCGTCGTTCGCCTCGGCCTGCTGATCGTCCATTCTCCGGGGCTCCTCGCCACCGTCGTCGCCGGATTCGCCCGATAGGTTCGCAGAGTGCCCACCGAGGTGACCACCTGCTACCGCCATCCGGGGGTTCGTGCCGGGGTGTCCTGCCAGCGCTGCGACCGTCCCATCTGCCCGCAGTGCATGGTGCAGGCGTCGGTCGGGTTCCACTGCCCGGAGTGCGCCCGCTCCGGGCGCCAGCAGGTCTACCGCGGCCCGGCGGCGCTGGCGCCGGCCCGACCGGTCGTCACCCAGGTGCTCATCGCCATCAACGTGGCGGTGTACGTCGTCGGGCTCGGCCTGGCGGGGGCCAACGACCTGACCCGGCGCGGTGGCCTCGTCGGGGAGGGCACCTTCGACGGCGTGACCGTCGTCGGCGTGGCCGCCGGCGAGTGGTACCGCATCGTGACCTCCGGGTTCCTTCACGCCGACCTGATGCACCTGGCGTTCAACATGTTCATGCTGTGGGTGCTCGGCTCGATGCTCGAGCCCTCGATGGGGAAGTGGCCGTTCCTCGCCACCTACGTGATGTCGCTCGTCGCCGGCTCGCTGGGCGTGCTCCTCCTCGATCCGGGCGTGGTGACCGTCGGCGCCTCCGGCGCGGTGTTCGGCCTCATGGGCGCGGCCATCGTCGGCCAGAAGGCCAACGGCATCAGCCCCTGGCAGACCGGGATCGGGGGCCTGCTGGTCATCAACCTCGGGCTCACCTTCATCGTCCCGGGCATCTCCATCGGTGGCCACGTGGGTGGCCTGCTGGGCGGCATGGCCGCCGGCGCCATCGTCATCCTGGGTCGTCGGCGCCTGGGCTCGGACGGCGCCGCGCTGGCCGTCTGCGTCGGCGTGACCGCGGCGATGGCGTGGGCCTGCGTCGCCGCGGCCAACGCCGCCGCGGCCGCCTGACCCCCCTCGTTCGCCCGCAGAGCCACCCATCCGGTTACGGAGACGGGACGTCTGACGTTCCGTTTCCGTAGCCAGAACGAATGAGGGTTGTATGTAAATTATTGAAAAGACATGAAAGTCGTGCGAATGTGGCGCATGCGCGAGTGGGAAGCACGACTGATCTCGGTTGCGGATGAGAACGACGGCCTGGTGGGGCGGTGTCACCTCCCGGCGGTCGACCTCGACCGCACCGCCTGGCGGTACGCGCTGCGCTCGTCTCGATGGGAAGCGCTCTCGACCAGGGTGCTCCGCTCACGGAGCGCCCCGAAGACCGAGGCGCAGCGATTGCGGGCGGCGGTGCTCGACGCGTGGCCCGGTGCGTTCTTCCACGCGGAGTCGGCGCTGGGGTGGTTGGGGCTCGAGGGCTACTCCCTCGCCGAGGTCCAGCTCTGTCGGATGCGGGGCGTGTCGAACGTCAGGCCCGAGCTCGGGGTGATCCACAACCTGCGGGCCGTTCGGGGTCACCACCTGCTCGTCCACCATGGCCTGGTGACGGAGAACGCGTGCCGGGCGATCTGGTCGATCGCCGCCGGCTATGCGTCTCCCCGCCGCTTCGAGCTCGGCGTGCACAAGATCGGCGGGTTGCTCGACCACGCGCACCGCGAGGGCTTGGTGACGTGGGCAGGTCTGCACGAGATGGTGGACGACATCCGTCAGCGTGGTCGGGCGGGCACCCGCGTGATGCGAGCCTGCGCTGCGAGCCGCCCGCCGGGAAGCAGCCCGACCGAGAGCCGACAGGAGCAGCGGTTCGAGGAGGTGCTGGACGAGGCCAACGTCCGTCGGTTCCGCCGGCAGGTCGTCACCGGCGGTCACGAGCCCATCGGTCGGGTCGACTTCGCTGACGACGACCTGCCGCTGCTCGTCGAGGTCAACAGCCTGAAGTACCACACCGCTCCGACCGACCGGGCCCGGGACGAGCGGCGCTACGAGGCGTTCGTCGCCGCAGGCTTCACCGTGCTGGTCGTGTGGGAGGACGACCTTTGGCGCAACCCGCAGGCCGTCGTCGACGTCGTGCACCGCGCCAGGCGGTACGCCCGACGCCGTCGGGCCGGCGTCGTCCACTCGCCCGGGTGCCCGTGGCCACGTCCCCGGGTCGCCGAGCTCGTCGGCTGAGCTCGAGCCCACGGCGACTCCATCTGGTTATGGATTCGGGACGTCCCACGTCGCGAATCCGTGACCAGAATGAGGGTGGCGGTTCAGAGGTGGGTGGCGGCGGCGGCCTGGACGGCGGGGATGATCGAGTCCCAGTCGGCGCCGGCGGTGCGCCGGACGGTGACGAAGTCGTTCGTCGCGAACACGGCCTCGACCCCGTCGATGCCGAGCACCGCGGCGGCGAACGGGTCGTCGGTGGTGTCGCCCCGGGTCAGGTTGAGCATGGCCGGGAGGGTGCGGTCGAGGGTGAACTTCATCGCGTCCGGATTCGGGGTGGTGCTGGGTTCGGCGTTGGCCATGGGGCAACCGTACGCTCCGACCATGGCCCGGATACGCGTCGAGACGACCATCGCAGCGACGCCGCAGGCGGTCTGGGACGCGATCGACGACGTGCGCACCCACCCGCGGTGGATGGAGGACGCGGTGGCGGTGCGGGTGACGTCGAGTCAGGCCTCGGGCGTCGGCACGGCCTTCGACTGCGACACCAAGGTCGGCCCGTTCCGGCTGACCGACAAGATGACCATCACCCGCTGGGACGACGCCGTGGCCATGGGCGTCCGCCACGTCGGCCTCGTGCAGGGTGAGGGCGAGTTCGTGCTGACGCCACTCGACGGGGGCCGCACCCGGTTCACCTGGACCGAGGAGCTGCACTTCCCGTGGTGGATGGCGGGAGCGCTCGGCGCCCGGGTCGGCGCCCCGGTCCTCAAGCGCATCTGGACGAAGAACCTGGCCAACCTGAAGGCGCTCGTCGAGCGCTGAGGTCGTCGCCTGCCTCACGCCTCGGGCGTGGAGGCGGGGGCCGGGGGAGGCACGAGGGCGAGGGCGAGGGCGCCGGCGAGCACGCCGAGGGCGGCGCCACCGATCACGTCGAGGGGGAAGTGGGCGGCCACGTGGACGCGGGCCACGCCGACGAGGGCCGCGACCGTCCACGGAACCCACCGGTGGCGCGGGGCGAGCCACGGCGCCAGCGCGGTGGCGAGGGCGAAGGCCACCGCGGTGTGGCCGGACGGGTAGCCGGGCCCGGTCAGGGCGACGTAGCCCTGCGAGATCTCGAGGGTCCGTGCGTCGAGGTACTCGAGCGGGCGCCCGCGCCCGACCAGCTCCTTCAGCAGGTGGGCGGCGCCCCACGCCACCGCGCCGGCCAGGGCCGTCTGCGCAGGAGCCTGCCACGGCTTCAGGAACACGACCGCACCCACCGTCACGCCGGCCACCCCCACGAGGGTGCCGAAGACCATCAGCGACACGAGGAGCGGCTCCACCGGGAACCGGCCGAGCACCGCGTTGCCGTTGAGCGCCTCGACCAGGCCGACCTCGCCGAGCAGGAGGCGGTCGCGGGCGGCGAGGACCGCGGTGACCACGAGCACCAGCGCAGCGGCGGCGATCCGGCGGTGTGGTCCGGCGGTCGCTGTCATACCCCCTCTGCATACTCCAGC
>CAZYPY010000001.1:67023-70510 GCA_964649545.1 uncultured Microthrixaceae bacterium
CGATCCGGCGGTGTGGTCCGGCGGTCGCTGTCATACCCCCTCTGCATACTCCAGCCATGCGCTGCCACCACTGCACCGAGGGCCTCCTGCACTGCCACGACGTGTCGGTCGAGCACGCCGACGGCACCACCGAGTGCACGGGCGAGTGGGCGGGCGACGGGCCGTGCCCCCTCCCGCACCACCTGCACGACTGGCGTCTCACCTGCGCCGAGCTCGACCCGCCCTGCCCGTGTGGCGAGGTGGTCGACGACGCGGCGGTCGTGGGGCTCGATCGGCCCGTGCCCGATCGCCTCGCGGCCTGAACCCCACGGTCTCGCTCACCGGGCCGCACCGCCGCCGCAGACCGCCACCCCGAACCGCCACCGCCGGGAGGACCGCACGCCCGCTGGGCGGCGCCCCGCCGTCGTCGTCGGGCTCCTGCACCGCGGGCCCGTTCCTCGCGGTGGCGCCCGACGATGCCGTCCGGCGGTGTCGTCAGCGCGCCGGCCGGTACACCGACACGTGCAGGTCGCTCTCGTCGGTGAACGGCTCGCCCCGCCACCCGCCCCAGCGCTCCTCGAGCACGAGCCCGGCCTCGGCGGCGAGGCCGTCGAGCTCGGGGGGCGGGGCGTAGCGGAGGGCCCAGGGCCGCAGCCGGACGGGACGACCGTCCGCGAGTTCCACGAACTGGCCCTCGAGGCGCTGCTGGTCGGGGTCGGCCCGGCTCACCGAGAGCACCACGCGGTCCGCCGACATCGACCGCACCGTCACGACGTCCCGGCGCTCGGGGTCGGCGGCGGGCACCACGGCTTCCACCACCAGGCACCCCGCCGGTGCCAGCACGCGGGTGACCCCGGCGAGGCAGCGCCGCTGCGCCGCCGCGCTCGTCAGGTTGAACAGCGTGTTGAAGGCCACGAACGCCAGGCCGTGCACCTCGCGGCCCGGCCACCCCGCGGCCACGGCGGCCCCGACCTCGGCCATGTCGGCGACCACCACCTCGATCGCCTCGGCGCCCGGCTTGGCCCGCAGCCGGTCCACCATCGCCGCCGAGGCGTCCAGGCCGCGTACGGCGACGCCGACGGGGGCGAGCGCCGCCGACAGCGGCAGGGCGAGGCGGCCGGTGCCGATCCCGAGCTCGAGCACCGGCTGAGGCGCGGTGCGCCGCGCCCGGTCGGCCAGGAAGGCCACGGTGTCCTCGACGTCGGTGACGTCGGCGTACCACTCGTCGTACACGTCGGCGAAGGCGTCGCCGTACGCCTCCGGGTGCAATCCCTCCATCGCGCCAGTCTGTCCGAGGCCGGCCGCCCCTCGGTCGCCGGGGTGCGGTAACAATGAGGGTCGTGGACGGCCTCGAGGCGCAGCGCTCCCTGCGGCCGATGACGGTCGGCGAGCTGCTCGACGCGTCCATCGGGGTGCTGAAGGTCCGCCCGCGCGCCGTGCTCGCCATCACCGCGGTGTTCGTCCTCCCCACGCAGCTCGCGGCCGCTTTCGTGTCGCGCGACCTGCTGGCCTCGACCTCGTTCACCGAGATCTTCAACGACCCCTCGCTCGCCGGCAGCACGACCGGCTCGTCCTCCGGCACCGGGGTGGTGTTCCTGGTCGGGCTGCTGCCCTCGATGGTGCTGCCGTTCGTGGCGGGCGCGCTCGGGCGCCTCGTGGCCGCGTGGCGCGCCGGCGGCGACCTCACGACCGGGGCGGCGCTGCGGGCCGCCGGTCGCAAGTGGTGGGTCCTGCTCGTCGCCTGGTTCCTCACCCACCTCGCCGAGACCGTGGCGATGATCGCGTTCCTCGTGCCCGCCCTGCTGCTCATGGCCCTGTGGCAGGTGGCCGCGCCGGTGATCGTCGTGGAGGACCTGGGGCCCATCGCCGGGCTCCGTCGCTCGGGTCGGCTGGCCTCGACCCGCTTCTGGCCCGTGGTCCTCGCAGTGCTCGGCGCCGGCTTCGTCCACTACGTCCTGAACTCGATGCTGCCACTCGTCACCCAGCTCATCGCCTCCGCCCTCGGCCGCGACGGCGGCTGGGTCGTCCTCGCCGTCGGCAACATCCTCACCAGCCTGGTCACCACGGCCTTCCTCGCCGCCTTCGCGGTCGTGCTGTACCTCGACCTCCGTGTCCGCAGCGAGGGCCTCGACCTCCAACTCGAGGCCGATCGCCACTTCAGCGGTGCCGCGGCCACGTAGGCCCGGCGTCCCCGTCCGGCGGGTCCGTCGGGCTCGGCGGGGCGTCGTGGTCGTCGTCGGTGCCGTCCTGGCGTGCGTCGGCCCCCCGGCGCTCGTCGGTGTCGCGCTGCTCACCACGTCCGGGGTCGCCGTCGCCGTCGAGGGCGGGCCCGCGGGCACGGGGGAGCCGTCCGCCGGCGTCCCGGGGGAGCTGCCCGAACCGACGACCTCGCCGGAGGAGGTGCGGCAGGTCGCCGACGACGTCTTGGCCGGGCGGGAGTTCCAGCGGGCCGAGCCCAACCTGGTCGACCGGGCCCTCGACTGGGTCGGCGAGCAGATCGGGCGGGTCCTCCAGCGGGTGACGACCGGTGACGGGGCGTCGCTGCTCGGCTGGGCGGTGATGATCGGCGCCATCGTCGCCATCGCCGTGCTGCTGGTGCGCTTCGGCCGCACGGTCCAGCGCGACCCCGGACGCGACGCCGAGGTGCGCGTCGACCGGAGCCGCACCGCCTCGCAGTGGGAGGACGAGGCCGCGCGGCACGAGGTCGACGGCGAGTGGAAGCTCGCGCTGCGCTGCCGGTTCCGTGCGCTGGTGGCGACGCTCGTCGAGCGCGGCCACGTCGACGACGTGCCAGGGCGCACCACGGGTGAGTACCGGGCCGAGGTCCGGGCCGGCCTGCCGGACGCCGCGGACGCCTTCGCCGGCGCGACGTACCTGTTCGAGGACGCCTGGTACGGGGACGAGCCCACGGGCGAGGCCGAGAACACCCGCTTCCGTGCCCTCGCCGCCGAGGTCCTCGCCCACGCCCCGAAGCGGGCCGCGGCCGAGGTGGTCACCGACGCCGAGGCGGTGCCGGCATGACCGCGGTCGCGGGCGGCGGCGCCCGCCCGGTGAGCGGGGGCGGCGTGCGCCGGGGCGCGCTCGGCTTCTGGGCCCTGTTGCTCGGCGTCATCGTGCTCGTCGCGGTCGTGGCCGGACGACCGCCGGCCGACGGCGAGCCCCTCGCCCCCGACGGCACGGGCCCCGCAGGGGCCAAGGGCCTCGTCCTGCTGCTCGAGGAGCTCGGGGCCGAGGTCGCGGTGACCGAGGGCGTTCCCGATGCCGACGCCGACGTCGCCCTGCTGCTCTCGGACCAGACCCCCGAGAGCCGGGTCGACGACCTGCGGGCGTGGGTGCAGGACGGCGGGCGCCTGGTGGTCGCCGACCCGAGCTCGCCGTTCACCCCCCTCCCGGCCGGATCGGTCGATCCGCTCGGCGGTCTCGTGCAGAGCAGCATCCCCCCGGGCATCTGCACCATCGACGCGCTCGCCGAGGTCGGCCGCATCGACGCCCGCGGGGGTCTGGCCTA
>CAZYPY010000001.1:70610-97430 GCA_964649545.1 uncultured Microthrixaceae bacterium
CGGGCTCGCCGACCTGGTCGCACCTGGCGTCAAGGCCGGCCTCGCCCAGCTCGTCGTGGCCTTCGTGGTCTACGCCATCTGGCGGGCCCGCCGTCTCGGTCCTCCGATCGAGGAACCGCAGCCGGTCCAGATCGCCGGGTCCGAGCTCGTGAGCGCCGTCGGCCAACTGCTCCAGCAGGCCCGGTCGCCCGAGCGGGCCGCGGCGCTGCTCCGGGACGACCTCCGCCGCCGGCTCTGCACCCACCTCGGTCTGGCCGGCACCACCCCACCCGACGTGGTCGCCTCGGTGACCGCACAGCGCACCGGCGCCGACGCCGAGGCCGTGTACGCGGCCCTGGCCGGCCCCCCGGTGACCAGCGATCACGAGCTGGTCGCGCTGGCCCAGACCCACGAGACCATCCGCGAGGAGCTCCTGCATGGATCCGGCACCTGACCCGTCCGACCCCCTGGTCAACCCTGGCCCGAGCGGTCCGAGCCACCCGCCACCCCCACCGCCGCCCGGGGCCGCAGCCGCGGCGCCGCCGGCTCCGGGCTCGCGTTCGGCGGCCTTCGCCGCGATGCACGCCGTCCGCCAGGAGGTCGCCAAGGCCGTCGTCGGCCAGGAGGGCATCCTCTCGGGGATCATCGCCGCGCTGCTGGTCGAGGGTCACGTGCTGCTCGAGGGTGTCCCCGGCGTGGCCAAGACCCTGCTGGTCAAGGCGGTCTCGGGCGCGCTCGACCTCGACTTCAAGCGCGTGCAGTTCACGCCCGACCTGATGCCCTCCGACGTCACCGGCCAGGTCATCTTCGAGGCCGGTGACGGCACCTTCCGGTTCCGGGAGGGACCGGTGTTCACGAACCTGTTCCTCGCCGACGAGATCAACCGGACGCCCCCGAAGACCCAGGCGTCCCTGCTCGAGTCGATGGAGGAGCGCCAGGTCACCGTGGGCGGCGAGCGCCGCCCGCTGCCCGAGCCCTTCGTGGTCGTCGCCACCCAGAACCCGGTGGAGTACGAGGGCACCTATCCGCTCCCCGAGGCCCAGCTCGACCGCTTCCTCTTCAAGCTGCTCGTCGACTACCCGACGGCGGCGCAGGAGCGAGTGGTGCTGGCCCGTCACGACCAGGGCCTCGACCCCCACGACCTCGCGGCCACCGGGCTCACCGCGGTGGCCGGCCCCGACGACCTGCGCGCCGCCCGAGCCGAGGTGAAGGAGGTCCGCGTCGAGGGCCCGGTCCTCGACTACATCGTCGCCCTCGCCCGGGCCACCCGGGAGTCGCCCTCGCTCACCCTCGGCGTGTCACCGCGCGGCGCGGCCGCGCTGCTGCACGCGGCCAAGGCGTGGGCCTGGCTCGCGGGACGGGCCTTCGTCACGCCCGACGAGGTCAAGGCCGTGGCCAAGCCCGCGCTCCGTCACCGCCTGCTCCTGCGGCCCGAGTTCGAGCTCGAGGGGGTCACCGCCGACGGCGTGCTCGACGGCGTGCTCGCCGCGGTCCCCGCCCCGCGTTGACCGTGCGACGCTGACGCCGAGCCGAGCGACGACCACCTCGACCGTGTTCCCGATCCCGACCCGCCGCCTCGCCCTCGTCGCCGCACTGGGCGCGCTGGTGGTGCTGGCGGTCCCCGTCGACACGCGCCTCCTCCTGGTGGACGGGGTGTTGCTGGTCGTGGCCCTCGGCGACTGGGCGCTGGCGCCGCGCCCGGATCGGGTGACGGTCACCCGGGACCTGCCCGGCGTGCTCGCCCTCGGCAGCCGCGGCGAGGTGGTCTGGCACCTGAGCAACCCGCTGGGCCGGCGCCTGCGGGTGGCGGTCGCCGACGATCTCGCCCCGTCGCTGCGGGCCGGCACCCGCCGGGTCCGCGTGACGATCCCCGCGCACGGGCGGGCCGAGGCCCGCACCGAGCTCCGACCCGCGCGCCGCGGCCGCTTCGAGCCCGGCTTCGTCACGATCCGCGTCGAGGGGCCCCTCGGCCTCGTCGCCCGGCAGCGGCGGGTGCCCTGTCCGGGCCTGCTGCGCGTCTTCCCGCCCTTCCGCTCCCGAGACGAGGCCGAGCTGCGCATCAACAAGGCCCGCATCCTCGAGGTCGGCCTGCGCTCGGCCCAGGGTCGTGGCGGCGGCACCGAGTTCGACCAGCTCCGTGAGTACTCGGTGGACGACGAGTACCGCCGCATCGACTGGTCGGCCACGGCCCGGGCGGGCAAGCCCATCGTGCGCACCTACCGCGCCGAGCGGAACCAGACCGTGATCCTGCTGCTGGACAACGGTCGGGTGATGGCGGGGCGGGTGGACGACGTGCCGAGGGTCGAGCACGCCATGGACGCGGTCATGATGATGACCGCCGTGGCCACCCGGCTGGGCGACCGGTGCGGGCTGGTGGCGTTCGACCGTCGGGTCCAGCGGGTGGTCGGTCCGGCCCAGAGCCGGACCCAGCTGGCCCGCGTCACCGAGGCCATGTACGAGCTGGAGCCCCAACTGGCCGAGAGCGACTACGCCGGGGCCTTCGCCGAGACCCTCGGGCGGTTCCGCCGTCGAGCCATGATCGTCATCCTGACGGACCTCGTCGAGCAGGCCGTCGGCGAGTCCCTGGCGCCGGCCCTGCCGCTGATCGTGCGCAACCACCTCGTCGTGGTCGCCGGCGTACAGGACCCGGACGTGGTGCGTTGGGCGTCGGCCTCGCCCGGTGACGCCGGGGAGGCCTACCGCACCACCGCGGCGGTGCAGGCCCTGGAGGAGCGCCGGCGCACCGTGGCCCGGCTGCGCGGCCTGGGCGCGACCGTGATCGACGCGCCGCCGGGGCGACTGGCGCCGTTGCTCGCCGACACCTATCTGTCGGTCAAGGCCACGGGCGGGCTCTGAGCGACCGCAGGCACGTCGATGAGGCCGGTGACGCCGTCCCAGCCCTGTTCGTCGTCCCAGCCTCGAGGCGTCTCCCCGAGCATGCCGGTGGCGCCCCGCGCCGCCGCCGCACGACCGAGCACGAAGAGGTAGGTCAGGAAGGCACCCTGCACCGCGACCCCGATGCCCACCCGCACCGCGGTGGGCAGCCCCGAGCCGGTGACGAAGCCCTCGATCGCGCCGGCGGTCACGAACGCCGCGATCAGCCCCATGACGATCACCACCGCCTTGCGGCCGGCCTCGGCGAGGGCGTCACCGCGCCGCCGGTCGCCAGGGGCGATGATGGCCCAGCCGAGGCGCAGGCCCGCGGCGCCGGCGATGACGACGGCGGTCAGCTCGAGCAGGCCGTGGGGCAGGATCAGGCCCCAGAACTTCGGTTGCTCGCCGGCCGCGGCGAACAACCCGGCGGCGATCCCCACGTTGGCCCCGTTGAGGACCAGGACGTAGGCCGCGCCGATGCAGAAGAGGATCCCGGCGGCGAAGGCCAGGATCGAGACCTGGATGTTGTTCACGGTCACCTCGGTGGCGAACTGCGCCGCGGGGGCCGACGAGTAGTAGGACTCGAAGTCCTCGTTCACGTAGGCCTCACGCAGTGCCGGGGGCGCGGTGGCCTCAAGGGCGGCGTCCGAGTTCGCGATCCAGACCCCCATCGCCGCCGCGGGGAGGAAGGTCAGGAGTGCGCTGACGAGCACGAAGCGGCGGGCGTCCCAGACCGCGGCGGGGAAGGTCGTGCGGAAGAACTCGCCGACCGCCCGCACGGTCCGGGCCCGCTGGCCGTAGATGACGCCGCGGGCGGCGGCCACGAGGCGGGTGAGGCGCCCGGTCAGCGCCGGGTTGTCGTAGTTGGTGCGCACGTACGACAGGTGGGTCGAGACCCGCTGATACAGCGACACGAGCTCGTCGAGCTCACCGGGTTCGAGGCGCCGCACGCTGCGGCGCGCCTTGGTGGTCAGCGCGTCGAGCCGCTGCCACGCGAGCTCGTGGGAGGCGATGTAGCGGTCGATGTCCACTCGGGCCCATCATGGCGCACCGGGGCAGCGCTCGGCTTGGCTACCGTCGCCGGTCGTGGACGACTCCCTGGCCTTCACCGACCTCATGGCCCTCGAGCCCCACGGGCCCGACACCTACGTCGGCATCAGCGAGCCCGTGCCGTTTCCCCGGGTCTACGGCGGTCAGGTCGCGGCGCAGGGATTGCGGGCCGCGGCCAACACGGTCGACGGTCCGTTCCAGCCGCACTCCCTGCACGCCTACTTCATCCGGCCGGGGGTGATGGACGAGCCCATCCGCTTCGAGGTGGACCGCACCCGCAACGGGCGGTCCTTCGTGACCCGCAACGTCGTGGCCCGCCAGTCCGCGGGCGCCATCTTCTCGATGTCGGCGTCGTTCCAGGTCGCCGAGGACGAGGCCGAGGTCGTCCTGCACCGGCCGCCCGACGGGGTTCCCGGCCCCGACGAGCTCACCTCGCAGAACTGGGGCGAGCTGCTCGACCGCCGGCCCGCGCCCGTCCCGGCCAGCCTCACCAGCACCACCCTCACGTGGCTCCGTGTGACCCAGGACCTCGGCGACGACCCGACGATGCAGACCTGTGCCCTCGTCTACTGCTCGGACGACATGCCGACCGCAGCGGCGATGGTGGACCACCCGGGCGTGCGCACCTCCATGGAGGCCGAGGAGGACTGGGAGCGCTTCATGGCCGCCACCCTCGACCACGCGATCTGGTTCCACCGACCCCTCCGCGCCGACCGTTGGCACCTGCACGCCCTCCAGGGCCAGGGCCTCACGGGCGGGCGGGCGCTCGCCCTCGGCCGCGTGTACGACGGCGAGGGCCTGCACGTGGCCACCGTGGCCCAGGAGATCCTCGTCCGCGAGCGCCGCGACGGCTGACGCCCGGCCCCACCGCCCCACCGCCCCCCCGACCCTCGTCCGATCCCACTGGGTCCGGCGCCCGGCAACCCGTTCCGCGCCGCGGCGACTGGGTACCGTGGCCGGGGTGAGCCAGCCCATGCGAGGGATCGTCACGCCCGAGGCCGTGCTCCTGGAGTTCCAGACCGCCTCGGTGCCGACCCGGGTGCTCCAGTTCTCGCTCGACGTGATGATCCAGTTCGCCGGCCTGGTGGCCATCGTGCTCGTGTACGCCGCCGTCGGGTCCACGGGGATCGGCATCCCGGAGTCGGTCGGGGTCGTGTTCGGCGTGATCGCCCTGTTCCTCGTGCTCCTCGGCTACCCGATCGCCATGGAGACGCTGTGGAACGGTCGCACCCTCGGCATGGCCGCGGTCGGCCTGCGCACGGTCACCGCCGAAGGGGCGCCGATCCGGTTCCGTCACGCCGCCATCCGGGGCGCCCTCGGCCTCATCGACTTCTGGCTGATCCCCGTGGGGGTGATCGCCACCATCGTCATCCTGCTCACCCGCGACAACCAGCGGCTCGGCGATCTGGCCGCGGGCACCCTGGTGCTGCGGGAGCGCACCCCGGTCGACCGCACCGCCCAGGCCATGGCGTTCTACCCGCCGAGAGGGCTCGAGCCCTACGCCGCGGGCCTCGACGTGACCACGGTGACGCCCGAGCAGTACGAGGTGCTGCGCTCCTACCTCCTGCGGGTCACGAGCTTCACACCCGAGGCCCGGTGGTCGCTCGGTGCCCGGCTGGCCAACCCCGTGGCCACCGAGATGGGCCACACCCCACCGCCCCACCTCGCCCCCGAGGCCTTCCTCGTGTGCGTGGCCGCGGCCTACCAGTTGCGCCACGGCGGCCCCCCGGGCGGCTGGCCGTCCCACGCGCCGGCCCACGGCGGGCCGGTGCCCACCGGCGTGCCGGCCCCGGCGCCGCCCGGTCTCGGAGCGCCGCCCCCACCCTTTGCCCCGCCGCCTGTCGGGGCGCCCCCACCCGTGGCCGCGCCACCGGGCGCCCCGCCGTCGGCCGTCCCCACCCGGCCGCTCGAGCCGGCACCCCCGGCGCCGACTCCCATGCCGGCGCCACCCTCGGTGGCGCCGCCCTCGGCGGCGCGGCCGGACGACCCCCCGGACGGCGGGTTCGCCCCGCCGTCCTGAGCGCGGGATCCGTAGCCTGGGTCGGTGCCCGCCGCGTCGACCGCGACCCACCCGCCGTCTGCCTACCTCGACCACGCCGCCAGCACGCCGATGCGCGCGGAGGCGATCGAGGTGCTGGTGGACGTGGCGCGCACCCACCACGCCAACCCCTCGGGCTCGCACCGTGCCGCCCGTGCCGCCCGTCAGGTGATCGAGGAGGCGCGCGACGCGGTGGCCGAGTCCCTCGGCGCCCATCCTGGCGAGGTCGTGTTCACCAGCGGGGGCACCGAGGCGGACAACCTCGCGGTGTTCGGGGTGTGCGCCCGCCGCCCGGGCCTCGCGCTGGCGTCGATGATCGAGCACCCTGCCGTGGCCGAGCCGATCGCGGCCGTGGGCGGGGTGACGGTGGGGGTGGACGACCGTGGCGTCCTCGACCTCGACGCCCTCGGCGAGGTGCTCGACCGCCGTGTCGCCGACCGTGAGCCGGTCGCCCTCGTGTCGGTGATGGCCGTCAACAACGAGGTCGGCACCATCCAGCCCCTCGCGGAGGTGGCCGCCCTCGTGCGCGACCGGGCTCCCGGCGCGGCGCTGCACACGGACGCGGTGCAGGCGGTCCCGTGGGTCGACGTCGCGGCCCTCGCCGTCGACTTCGACCTGGTGGCGGTGAGCGCCCACAAATTCGGCGGACCGAAGGGGGTCGGCGTGCTCGTGGTCCGCGAGCGCACCGCGCTCGCCCCGCAGGTGCGGGGCGGGGGTCAGGAGCGCGAGCGGCGCAGCGGTACCCCAAACGTGGCCGGCATCGCCGCGACCGCGGTGGCGCTGCGCGCCGCGGTGGCGGAGCGCCCGGCCACCGTGGGGCGGGTGGCGGCGCTCCGCGACCGCCTCGCCGACGGGCTCGCCGCCGCCGTCCCGGGACTGGTCGAGACCGGCGTGTCCCGGGGTCCCGACGGTCGACCCGACCGGAGCCACAAGGTGGCGGGCAACTGCCACGTCTGCATCGACGGCGTGGCGAGCGAGTCGCTGCTCTTCCTGCTCGAGGACGCGGGCGTGGAGGCGTCCGCGGCGGCCTCGTGCGCCAGCGGGGCCATGGCCCCTTCCCCGGTCCTCGCGGCCATGGGGGTCGGTCGATCCCACGCACGCGGGGCGCTGCGCCTCTCCCTCGGCACCACCAGCACCGACGCCGACGTCGATGCGGCGCTGCTCGCCGTGCCGGCCGCCGTCGAGCGGCTGCGGCGGTTCCCGTGAGGGGTGGTGCCCGATGAGGGTGCTCGCCGCGCTCTCCGGCGGCGTCGACTCCTCGGTCGCCGCCGCACTCCTGCTCGACGCCGGCCACGACGTCACCGGGGTCACGATGCGTCTGTGGGGCGGCCCGTCCGACACCGGCTGCTGCTCGGTCGCCGACGTGGACGACGCCCGCCGGGTCGCCCAGCAGCTCGGCATCGCCCACCACGTGTTCAACTTCAGCGACGAGTTCGACGCGTTGGTGGTGGCGCCCTACGTGGCCGACCATGCCGCGGGGCGCACCCCGAACCCGTGCATCGAGTGCAACCGCCACCTGAAGTTCGACCACCTGCTGCGGCGGGCCGCCGCCCTGGGGTTCGACGCGGTCGCGACCGGCCACCACGCCCGGGTGGTGGTGGGCCCGGACGGCCACCGCCGGGTGGCCCGGGGTGCCGACGCGGCCAAGGACCAGTCGTACGTGCTGCACGTGCTGGGTGCCGACGCGCTGGCGCGGGTTCTCTTCCCGGTCGGCGACCTGGACAAGGCCTCGGTGCGGGCCGAGGCGGCGCGGCGGGGCCTGCGCACGGCCGGAAAGCCCGACAGCCAGGACGTGTGCTTCATCCCCGCGGCCGAGGGGCGCGAGCGGTTCCTCGGTGAGCGGATCCCGCTCCGTCCGGCGACCGTGGTCGACACCGAGGGGCGACCGGTGGGACGGGCGCCGGCGGTCGAGCTCGTCACCATCGGCCAGCGCAAGGGCCTCGGCCTCGCCGGTGGCGGCGCCCCGCGCTACGTGGTGGGTGTCGACGCGGGCGGTCCCGACCGCGCCCCCGTGGTCCGGGTGGGCGAGCGGGCGGAGCTGCTCACCGACCACGTGCGCCTGGTCGACCTGGCGTGGTCGGCCGGCCCGGTGTCGGGGCCCGTCACCGCGCAGTGCTCGGCCCACGGCCCGGCCCTCGCCGCCGAGCTCGACGGCGACGTCCTGCGCTGGGCCGAACCCCAGCGCCGCGTCGCTCCGGGACAGAGCGTCGTGCTCTACGACGGCGACCTGGTCGTCGGCGGCGGCACCGCGGTGGCCTGACCCCCGTCGGCCACCTTCTGGTCACGGAAACGGGACCCGGTACGTCCCGTTTCCGTTACCAGAAGGGTTGCGTCATGAGAGGGGGATGCGGCGCTCGCCGGCGGCCGCGAGCACCTCGGCCGGGAGGGTCGGGGTGAACAGCAGCCGCTCGACGGTGGCCGTCTCGGGTGCCGTGGCCCGAGGCCGGTACACCGACACCGGCAACGGCTCGTGCAGGTCGACCTGCAGGGCGAGGCCGGCGGCGCCGCGGGTGAGGTCGTAGGCGTCGGTGTCGGCCGGGGCGGGGGCCAGTCGGGCGATCCGGGCCCGGGGCAGGAGCACCGACTCGGTCACCGACAGCGGGTCGTGCACGACCACGCCCCCCGGGACGAAGACCAGCCAGCGCCGGCTGAGCGTGTGCAGCGAGCGCCACGCGAACCACGCGAGGGGCAACCCGACGACCAGGGCGATGCCGCCGGCGACCCACTGCTCGCCGGCCAGGAGGAGCGGGCCGGCGAGCGGGCCGGCGACGGCGAGGAGCCAGGTGAGCTCGATGGGCCCGAAGAGCACGGGCCCGGGCACCCGGAGGGCGAAGCGGCGCTCGGGGCCGTAGGAGGAGCCGTCGACGAACTGGTCGCCGAGGCGAGGGGCCATGACGGAGACCGCGGTGGCGGTGGCCATGGCCACGCCGGCGACCGCCAAGGCGTCCACGTCACCCACGTCGCCGCCCGCGTCGACGATCGCGCCCCAGGTGGTCGCGACCGCCACGGCCGGTGCCAGGACCCGGCACACGGTCAGGCTGACCGTGCTCGGGACCAATGCGGCGACGAGCACGCCGGCCCAGACGCCCCACGCCACGACCTCGCCGGTGACGCCCGAGATCCCCGGCTGGTCGTCGAGGCCGCCGGCCAGTGCGGGACCGGCGGTGAGGGGGAGCACGACCCAGAGCGCACGGAAGACCCAGGTGGCGGTGACTCGCACGTCAGGAGATTTGCGCGTGCGTCGGGACCGTGGCTATTCCTGACCGTCGGGGAGGGTCGTTCGACCCGCTATTTCGACACTCTCTTCGGGGGAACCGTGCAGCGACCGAGCCGACGCCGATGAAGGCCAACGACCTCCCGGTCGGCGCGGCCACGTCCATCGGCAGCCTCCCCCACGAGGCGCCCGACGCCGCCGTCGCCCTCGTGCTCGACGAGCACGGGTGGCTTCCTGCGGCCCCGTCGCTGCCCCGGCGGTCCCCGCTCGAGGGCATGGTGGCGCAGGCCGCCTGGGGCATGCCGGGGGTCACGGTGCTCGGCGACGGCTCGCTCGACCTCGTGCTCGACGACATCGATCCCGAGGCACCCCCGGCCGACGCCGACCTCGCCGGCGAGCCCTTCCTCGGCCTGCGGGTCTTCCTCGACTCGGTCGCCGGCCGTCGCGGGTGGGTGAAGCTCCAGCTCACCGGCCCGGTCACCCTCGGGTTGGCCCTGCACGCCGCCGGTCTCGACCCCGAGCGCGCCTTCCCGGCCGCCGGCACCGCGGTACGGGCCCGGGCCGAGGCGCTGCTCGAGCTGGCCCGGCGGCGGGTGCCCGACGCCCCGCTGCTCGTGTTCGTCGACGAGCCCGGCCTGGCCGCCTGCATGCACCCGGGGTTCCCCCTCGATCCCGATCACGCCGTCGACCTGGTCTCGGGGGCGCTCGCCTCGATCGAGCCGCACGCGGTCACCGGCCTGCACTGCTGCGGCACCGCCGACTGGCGCCTCGTCCTCCAGGCGGGCCCCCAGGTGCTCTCGGCGCCCGTCGACGCCGGGCTGGAGGAGGCCGCGGGCACGCTCGGGGCCTTCCTCGACCGCGGCGGCTGGATCGCCTGGGGTGCCGTGCCCACCGACGGGCCGCTCGGCACCACCGCCGATCGCCTCTGGCGGCACCTGAGCGAGCTGTGGTGCGACATGGTCCGGTCGGGGTGCGACCCCGTCCGGCTGCGCACCCAGGCCCTCATCACGCCGGCCTGCGGGCTGGCCCTGCACGGCCAGACCCAGGCCGCCCACGTCCTGTCGCTGTCCCGCCTCGTCGCGCAGCGCCTGCACGACCAGGCCATGGGCGTGCGCCTCTCCGCCGGGGCCTGAACGCCCGGCCCCGGCTCCCCGCCGCCGGGGAGCGACGCGCTCTACCCTGACCGCCGATGCCCGAGCTCGCCGACGTCGCCCAGCGGGTGGAGTCCCTCCGCGCCCAGATCCAGCACCACAACCGGCGGTACCACGAGCTCGACGACCCCGAGATCTCCGACGCCGACTACGACGCGCTCGTGCGCGAGCTCCGGGGGCTCGAAGACGAGTTCCCCGAGCTCCTCACGGCCGACTCGCCGACCCAGCAGGTGGGCAGCGCCCCGTCCTCGCTGTTCGCCCCGGTGGCGCACCGCCAGCCGATGATGTCGCTCGACAACGCCTTCTCGGGCGAGGAGCTCGAGGCGTGGGGCGCCCGCCTCGAGCGCCGCCTCGCGGCCGAGCGCGGTGACGATCCCGACCGGGCCGGTGACGGCGCCATGGCGGTCGGGTTCGTGTGCGAGCTGAAGATCGACGGGGTGGCCATGTCGATCCGCTACGAGGGGGGGCGCTACCGCCAGGCCGCGACGCGCGGTGACGGCCGGGTGGGCGAGGACGTCACCGCCAACGTGGCGACGCTGGCGACCGTCCCCCAGCTCCTGCCGGACGGGGCGCCGCCGGTCGTCGAGGTGCGGGGCGAGGTGTACATGCCGGTGGCCGCCTTCGAGGCCCTGAACGCCCGTCAGGCCGAAGCCGGCGCCCGCCTGTTCGTGAACCCCCGCAACTCGGCCGCGGGCTCGCTGCGCCAGAAGGACCCGGCCATCACCGCCAGCCGCGACCTGTCGTGGTGGTCGTACCAGCTCGGTGAGGTCGAAGGCGGGCCGACCTTCGACCGCCACAGCGAGACCCTCGCCTGGCTCGGCGAGCTCGGACTGCCCGTCAACCCCGAGATCCGGGTGCTGTCCACCCTCGACGAGGTGCAGGCGTTCTGTCGCACCTGGGAGCAGAACCGCCACGACCTGCCCTACGAGATCGACGGGGTGGTGGTGAAGGTCGACGACCTGGCCACCCGCGACGTGCTCGGCGCGACGAGCAAGGCGCCCCGGTGGGCCATCGCCTACAAGTTCCCGCCCGAGGAGCGCACCACCACCCTGCGCAACATCGCGGTGTCGATCGGCCGCACCGGCAAGGCCACGCCCTTCGCCGAGCTCGAGCCGGTGTTCGTGGGCGGTTCCACCGTGGGGCTGGCCACCTTGCACAACGAGGACCAGGTCCGCGCCAAGGACGTGCGACCCGGCGACACGGTCGTGGTGCGCAAGGCCGGCGACGTCATCCCCGAGGTGGTGGGCCCGGTCCTGGCCGAGCGCCCCGAGGGCCTGCCGGCGTGGACCTTCCCCACCGAGTGCCCCGTGTGCGGCGAGCCGCTGCAGCGCCTCGAGGGCGAGGCGGCGACCTACTGCGTGAACCTCGGGTGCCCGGCGCGCCGGGCCACCGCGATCGAGCACTTCGCCTCGCGGGGGGCCATGGACATCGAGGGCTTCGGCGAGCAGACGGTCCGCCTCTTCCTCGAGCAGGGCCTGCTGTCGGACATCGGCGACATCTACTCGCTCGACTACGACGCCGTCCGGGGTCTCGAGGGCTTCGGCGAGACCTCCGTCAACAACCTACGGGCGGCCATCGAGGCCTCGAAGGACCGGCCGCTCGCCAACCTGCTCGTGGGCCTGAACATCGCCCACCTCGGCGGCGCCGGCAGCCAGGTGCTGGCGCGGCACTTCGGCCACCTCGACGCCGTGCTCGCCGCCTCCGAGGAGGAGATCGCCGCGGTCGCCGGCATCGGGCCGATCATCGCCCAGAGCGTCCACGGCTTCTTCGCCGACGAGGCCAATCGGGCGCTGGTCGAGCGTCTGCGGGCGGCCGGGGTCAACGTCATCGGGCCCGAGGCGCCGAGCACCCCCCAGACCCTCGAGGGGCGCACGATCGTGGTGACGGGCACACTCGAGGGCTTCAGCCGGGACGGTGCCGAGGAGGCCATCACGAGCCGGGGAGGCAAGTCGCCGGGCAGCGTCTCGAAGAAGACGACCGCCGTGGTCGTGGGTGAGTCGCCGGGGGCCTCGAAGCTCACCAAGGCGGAGGAGCTCGGCATCCCGATCCTCGACGAGGCCGGGTTCGTTCACCTGCTCGAGACGGGCGAGCTCCCCACCTGACGGGTCCACCGGACGCGGTCCCGGGCCGGCCGGGTGGTCCGGTCGGTCAGGTGACCTCGAAGCACCATTCGACGTCGCGGCCCGAGTCCGGGGACTCGGCCGACCGCCAGATGGTCGCGGTCACGCAGTTGCGGCCCGACTCGAGGCCGTCGGGGGGGCGGTAGAGCAGCTGGTTGAGGGCGTCGACGCGCTGGACCCCGACGACGGGCTCGCCGTTGAGCGCGAGGTCCCCCGTCCACCCCGGCGCGAGGTCGATGCCGATCTCGCTCTGGCTCAGCGTCTCGGCGTTGCGACCGGGGATCAGGGACTCGACCGCCCCGTCCGCACCGCTGACGGCGATGTCGTCGGCGCCGCCGTCGCGCACGGTGCGAGTGCCGGCGAGGACCAGAGCACCGACCCCGACGAGCAGGAGCAGGACGATGACCACGCGACGCACGACGTTCACCCGACCATTGTGGGTCCGCAGGACCGGAAATCCCATTCGGTACGATCCGATCCGTGCTCCTGTCCCAGATGACCGACCAGATCGGTCGGGTCCTGGGCTCGCGGTACCGACTGACGGCCCCGCTCGGCTCCGGCACGTCGGCCCAGGTGTACCTCGCCGACGACGTGCGCCTCCACCGCCGGGTCGCCGTGAAGATCCTGCACCCCGGCCTCGCCGACGACCAGACCTTCCTGCGCCGCTTCCGCGCCGAGGCGCAGGCGTCGGCCAAGCTCAACCACAGCCACATCGTGAAGCTGCTCGACCAGGGCGAGGAGGACGGTCCCTACCTGGTCACCGAGTACCTCGAGGGCGGCAGCCTCCGGGCGCTGCTCGACCGCGGCCGCCTCCTCACCGTCGCCCAGGCCACCGACGTCGGCCTCCAGGCGGCCCGCGGCCTCGAGTTCGCGCACCGCCAGGGCTTCGTCCACCGCGACATCAAGCCCGCGAACCTGCTCTTCGGCGGCGACGGCCGGCTGCGCATCGCGGACTTCGGCGTGGCCCGGGCGCTCGCCGAGGCGGCGTGGACCGAGCCCTCGGGCGCGGTGCTGGGCTCGGCCCGCTACGCCTCCCCCGAACAGGCCGACGGCCGGCCGGCCACGGGCAAGAGCGACGTGTACGCCCTGGCCCTCGTGCTGGTCGAGAGCGTCACGGGGCACGTCCCGTTCGCCACCGACACCACGGTGAGCACGCTGCGGGCCCGGGTGGACGCGGTGCTGGAGTTGGGGCCCGAGCTCGGCCCGCTGGTCGAGGTCCTCGAGTGGGCGGGCCGGCCCGACCCGGACGAGCGTCCCGGTGCGGCGCAGCTGCGTGAGGCGCTCGAGGCGGTCGCCACCGACCTCGATCCGCCCGAGCCGCTCCCGCTGGCCGGCGCGCTGCCCGACGACGCCCCGTTCGTCGACCCGGACCCCACCCACCTGCCGCCCTCCGGGGATGACGTGCTCGTCGTCGAGGACGAGCCGGCGCCGCGCCCCATCGCCCGCGTCGGCCTCGTCGGGCGGGCCCGTGAGGCCGTCGACGCCCGTCGTCGCCGGCCCGACGCCGTCGCCGAACCCGCCGCCGAGACTGCAGCGGGTGAGTCACCGTCCCCCGACGCCGTGGATGACACCGGACCGGGTGCCGGCCGGTCCCGCCCGGCGACCGCCGCCCTCGTGGCCGGTGGGGCCGTGCTCCTGGTGGCGGCACTCCTCGCCGGCCTCGCCGTGCGCGACCTGCTGCGCCCCCGCCACGAGGTGCCCGAGCTCGTGGGCCAGGACGTCGACCAGCTGGCGGCGGCGGTCGAGGGCAACGGGTGGGACGTCGAGCGGGTGCAGACCCGCGCCGACGGGACGCGAGAGGGCGAGATCGTGGCCCAGGACCCCTCCGCGGGCAGCCAACTGCGGGAGGGCCGGACGCTCACGGTCACGGTGTCCCGCGGTGCCGAGCTCGTCCCGGTGCCGTCGAACCTGGCCGGCCTCGACCAGGACGAGGCCGCGGCGGCGCTCGCGGCGGTGGGTCTCCGTCCCGGGGCGCTGAGCGAGAAGTGGGGCGAGCTGGTCCCGGCCGGGATCGTGCTCGGTGACTCGCTGCTGTACGACCACGTACCGGCCGGGTCCGTGGTCCCCCTGGTCGTGTCGAAGGGCCCGCGGCCACGAGCCATTCCCGACGGACTCGCGGGCGCCGGCCTGACCTTCGAGCAGGTCGCCGAGCGCCTGCGCGAGGTCCAGCTCGTGGCGGTGCCGGGTGAGGACTACAGCGAGACCGTCCCCGAGGGCCAGGTGATCGGCACGAGCCCGCCCAGCGGCACCGAGGTGCCGCGCGACAGCGAGGTCGTCGTGGTGGTGTCGCTGGGCCCCGAGCCCATCGTGATCCCCGACGTGTCGGGGGAGTCGGTGGCCGACGCCCAGGCCGAGCTCGAGGCCGCCGGCCTGCTGGTCGACGGCGTCGACGGTCCCCCGAACGGGGTGGTGACCGGCACCGACCCGGCGGCGGGGCTCACCGTCGACCGGGGCACGAGCGTCGTGCTGGTCACCCAGCGCCGGGGCGCCGCCGACGCCGGTGACGACTGAGTCCAGGCGCGGTGGGCCCCGGGACCCGACCGGTCGCCGGCGGTAACCTCACGGGCCATGGCACGGAGCGCGCGGCGGCTGCCCGTCAAGGTGCGCAGCGCCGCCCGGCGGCTGCGACCGTCGCCGGCCCGGCCGTACTCGGCCTGCTACGCGCCGTCCATTCTTCTCGTGTTCCAGCCCGACGGCGAGGTGCGGGCGTGCTGTCGCAACATGGGCTATCCGTTGGGCAACGTGGCCGAGCAGCGCCTGGTCGACATCTGGAACGGCCCTCGCCGCCAGGAGCTGGTGGCGCGGTTGGCGGAGGACGACTTCTCGCACGGCTGCGACGGGTGCCGCTGGGAGATCGAGACCGAAGGACGCGACGGGTCGTACCCGCAGGGCTTCGACGTCAAGGCGTCGCACCTGACGGGCGATCCGGCCAGCGGGGCGTGGCCGCGCCACATGGAGTTCAACCTGTCGAACGCGTGCAACCTGCAGTGCATCCAGTGCAACGGCGACCTGTCGTCGTCGATCCGGATCCACCGCGAGAAGCGGCCGCCGCTGCCCAAGGTCTACGGCGACGAGTTCTTCGACGACCTCGCCCCCTTCCTGGCTCACCTGCACACCGTGCAGTTCGCGGGGGGTGAGCCGTTCATGGCGTCGGAGAACTACCGGGTGTGGGAGCTCATCGCCGAGGTCGCCCCCGACCTCTCGGTGCACGTGGTCACGAACGCCACACAGTGGAACAAGCGGGTCGAGGCGATCCTGGAGAAGGTGCGGATCGCGCCGACGTTCTCGATCGACGGGGTGACGGCGGCGACCTACGAGGCGGTGCGGCTCGGGGCCGACCACGACGCGGTGCTCGAGAACATCGATCGGTTCTGCGCCTACGCGGCGCGGGTCGGGACGACGCCGACGATCAACTTCTGCCTGATGGCGCAGAACTTCCACGAGTTCGGGCCGCTGCTCCTGTTCGGCGAGGAGCGGGGCATCCGCGTCAACGTGAGCGTGGTGCACTATCCGCCGGAGTGTGCGATCGGTCGGCTGGAGCCGGCTCGGATCGCGGAGATCCACGCCCACCTGGCGGCCGAGGAGCCGACGGTGCTGCCCCACCTCGAGCTCAACCGCCGCACGTGGGAGGTCGAGCTCGCCCGGATCGCCTCGTGGCACGAGGGCCACGACCCGGACCTGGATCACGACGCGCTCTGGCAACTGGTCGACACCGGGGCCTTCGGCTTCGCCCGATGGTCCGACCACCACCACGACGACGAAGGGGCCCGTGCGACGCTCGAGTCCTTCGCCCCGGGAGCGGTGCACGGACTCGAGGTGGGGGACGGTGACGTGATCACCGGCGCCTCCCCCGGTGCCGCGTCGGCCCTCGGCGTCGACGAGGCGGCCTTGGTGGGCCGGGGCGTCGACGTGGTCCAGGCCCTGGTCGAGCAGACGCACGGCGCGATGGTCGACCAGCGGGTGCTGGCCCAGACCGACAACCAGATCGACGTGCTCACCACCTTCGGCGACGTGGAGGTGCGCACGGCGGTCGTCGCGCTCCGCGACGGCACGGGCTTCGCCGCGAACGCCCGCCTGCTCTTCGCGATCCGGGTCCTCGAGCCGACGCAGTAGCGCCGCCGCGCGGGACCGCCCCCGGCGGCTCCTAGCCTGAGCGGGCCATGACGACGACCGGCCCGCGCGGCGACCACGATGCCGACCTCGTCGTCGACGCGCCGGGCACGGACGAGATCGGCTCGGTGCCGTGGCCGCTCCTGCTGCGCCACCGGGTGCAGGGCCGCATCGAGGAGCATGACCGTGGCCCCTGGATCGTGCTGGCCACGGCGCTGTTCGGCCTGCTCGCGGTCAGCAGCACCATCACGATCCTCGCGGTTTCGATCCCGACCATCGCCGAGGACTTCGTCGCGTCGGAGACCACCTTGACGTGGCTGATCACCGGGCCCGTGCTCGCGTTCGCGGTGCTCGGCCCCTCGGTGGGCAAGCTCGGCGACCTCTGGGGCTATCGACGGATCTTCCTCTGGGGCCTCGGCGGCGCCACCGTCTTCGCCGCCCTCACCGCGGTGGCGTGGGACGTCGGGTCCCTGATCGCGTTCCGCATCCTCGCCGCCGGCATCGGTGCGGCCACGGGCCCCGCCTCGATGGCCATGATCAACCGCTCGTTCCCGCCGGAGCGGCGGGTGCAGGCCATGGGCTACTGGTCCCTCGTGATGGCCGGCGGGCCGGTGCTCGGGGTGGTCATCGGCGGACCCCTCGTCGAGGCCTTCTCGTGGCGGATGATCTTCGTGCTCCAAGTGCCCCTGATGCTGGTCGCGCTCGCGGTCGCCGCCGCGGTGCTGCCCGACAACCAGAAGGGCGACGAGCGTCACGGGTTCGACCTGGCCGGCTCGGTGCTGCTGGCCGCGGGCGTGACCGCGCTGCTGTTCGCCATCAACCGGGGACCGGTCGCCGGGTGGACGAGCACACCGGTCCTGGCCGCCTTCGTGGCGGCGCCGGTGCTGCTGGCGGCGTTCGTGCGGGTCGAGCGCCGCACCGCGCACCCGCTCATCCCCCTCGAGTACTTCCGCCGACGGAACTTCGCGGCCCCCATCGGGGTCCAGGTCTTCATCAACGCCGCCTACATGGGCGGGTTCATCCTCACCCCGCTGCTGCTGCAGAACGTGCTCGGCTACGGCGAGACCCGCACCGGCCTCATCTCCATCGCCCGGCCCCTGGCCTTCGCCATCGCCGGGCCGCTCTTCGGCTACCTGACGGTGCGGGTGGGGGAGCGCACGTCGGCCATGACCGGAGCGTTCCTCGTGGGCGCCTCGATGGTGGGCTTGGCCGCGGTGGGGGCCGGCACCCGGGACCTGTTCATCATGGGAGCGCTCGCGCTGTCCGGGGTGGGTGCGGGTGCGGCCCTCCCGGCCACCGCCGCCACCATCGCCAACTCGGTCGACGAGCGCGACCTCGGGGTGGTGGGCGCGGCGCAGCAGATGATGACCGAGGTGGGCCTCCTGGCCGGGGTGCAGCTCATGCAGACCGTGCAGGTCGCCCGCGCCGACGGGGTGGGCGAGGCCGCGTCCTACCGCGACGCCTACCTCGTCGGCGCGGGCGCGGCCGTGCTGGCCGTGGTGTGCGCGTCGTTCGTCCGCAGCACGCCCCGGGAGGGCGCGTCGGCGGACGGGGAGGCGCCGAGCGCTACTCGGTGATCTCCTTGATGCGCTCGGCGACCTGCTGGGCGACCGGGTCGGGCGCCTGGGACTGCATGGCCATCAGCTTGGTCATGTCGCCGGTGACCTTGATCTTGCCGGCCATGAACGCCTGCATGCCCGCCTGCGGGTTCTGCTCGACGAAGATCGCCTTGGCGGTCTCGTAGTCGACGGTGACGGTGAGGTCGGGGTTCTCGAGCTCACCGAGGTCGAGCTCGAGCTCGCCCTCGCTGGTGTCCATGTAGGCCTTGATGGGGCCGCCGTCGCCGAAGGGGACGTCGGTGATGATCTGGTTCATGCGCACGACGTGCGCGGGGGGCGAGACCTGACCGTGGAACTCCTCACGGATCTTGTGCGCCTCCTCCATCCACTCCTCGCTCAGGAAGGGGTACTTGGCCACGGTGTGCTCTCCTCGACGTCCGGGGGTCGGATCCGGCCGCGACGCTACCGCACTTGACCGTCCGGTCAAGGCCTGGTCCGGAGGTCGCCACTACGCTGGCCGAGTGGCCGCGTCGACTCGCGCCGAGCGCCTCGCCAGCCGGGAGCGCAACCCGAAGTGGCGCCCCGCGCCGCTGCGGATCGACATGTCGATCTGCATCAACTGCGACGCCTGCCTGCGCCACTGCCCGCCGCAGTTCGGCGCCATCTTCAACCACGACGCCGACGTGATCATCATCCCCGAGCTCTGCTCGGGCTGCGGGAAGTGCCTCGACCCGTGCCCGGTGAACTGCATCCTCGAAGACCCCGACTGGGAGCCCGCCCCGGAGGACTGGTGGGAGGCGCCGGCCTTCGAGGACCCCTACGCGTGACCGACCCCTACGATCCCCTTCGATGACCGACCCGGCGGGAGGAACCCAGTGACCGCACCCATCATCCCCGGCGCCGAGCCCTGGTCGGCCGAGGGCACCAACGGCCACGGCGCCCTCGTGCTCCACGGCTTCACCGGCAACTGCAACTCGATGCGCGGCGTGGCCGAGGCCCTGCACCGGGCCGGCTACGCGGTCGAGCTGCCCCTCCTGCCGGGCCACGGCACCAGCGTCGAGGACATGCTCACCACGAACTGGCACGACTGGTCGTCGGCGGTCGAGGCGGTCTACGAGTCGCTGGCGTCTCGCTGCGACAAGGTCGTCGTCGTCGGGCTCTCGATGGGGGGCTCGCTCACGTGCTGGCTGGCCACGCGCCACCCCGAGATCGCCGGCATCGTCTGCATCAACCCCGCCACCCAGGTGTCGCCGGACATGCGGGCGCTCGTCGAGCAGATGGTGGCGGCCGGCGAGGAGGTCATGCCCGGCATCGGCTCGGACATCGCCGACCCCGACGCCACCGAGTCGGCCTACGAGGGAACCCCGGTCGCGCCGCTGCTCAGCCTGTTCGACGCCGCCGAGGCCTTCGGCCACCACCTCGACCGCATCACCTGCCCGCTCCTGCTGTTCACCAGCCCCGAGGACCACGTGGTGCCGCCCACCGACAGCGACCACCTCGTCGCCGGCGTGGCGGGCCCGGTCGAGCGGGTGACGTGCGAGCGCAGCTACCACGTGGCCACCCTCGACTACGACAAGGGCCTCATCGAGGAGCGCTCGGTCGCCTTCGCCCACAAGGTGACCGCCTCCTGACCGCGCCGATCGGGCGCCGCATCGCCCGATCCGGGCGCACCCCTCTAGATTCGAGCGGTGCCCCAGAAGATCACCCGTGACGACGTCGCCCACGTGGCCGACCTCGCGCGCCTCGCCCTGAGCGACGACGAGCTGGACCGCTTCACCGAGCAGCTCGCCGCCGTGCTCGACCACGCCGCCGACGTCGAGGCCCTCGACGTGGCCGACGTGCCCCCGACCTCGCACCCCGTGCCGCTGGAGAACGTGCTGCGCGCAGACGTGGTCACGCCGACGCTCGACCGGGCCGAGGTGCTCGCCCAGGCGCCCGCGGTCGAGGACGACCGCTTCCGCGTGCCGCCGTCGCTGGGTCAGGAGCCCTGATGGCCGACCTGACCCCCGACGCGCCCGACACCGCGGTCGCCATCGCCGAGGCCGTCCGGTCCGGCGAGCGCTCCGCCCGCGAGGTGCTCGACGCCCACCTCGCCGCCATCGACGCGCACGAGGGCGAGATCCACGCCTTCAACCTGGTGCTCGCCGACCGGGCCCGGGCCGCCGCCGACGAGGTCGACCGGCGGGTGGCCGCCGGCGAGGACCCGGGTCCGCTGGCCGGCGTCCCCGTCGCGCTGAAGGACAACCTCTGCACCCGAGGCGTGGCCACCACCTGCTCGTCGAAGATCCTCGAGGGCTGGGAGCCGCCCTACGACGCCACCGTGGTCACCCGCCTCGCGGACGCCGGCGCCGTGATCATGGGCAAGGCCAACCTCGACGAGTTCGCCATGGGCAGCTCCACCGAGAACTCGGCCTTCGGCCCCACCCGCAACCCCCGGGACACCGACAAGGTGCCGGGTGGCTCCAGCGGCGGCAGCACCGCGGCGGTGGCCGCCGGCTTCGCCGCGGTCGGGCTCGGCAGCGACACCGGTGGCTCGATCCGCCAGCCGGCGGCGCTGTGCGGCGTCGTGGGCATGAAGCCGACCTACGGGCGGGTGTCCCGCTACGGCCTCGTGGCGTTCGCCTCCTCGCTCGACCAGATCGGACCGCTGACCCACACGGTCGCCGACACCGCCCGGGTGCTCGAGGTGATCGGTGGCCACGACCCCGCCGACTCGACCTCGATCCCCGAGGGCATGCCGGCCCTCGAGTCGGTGCTGGGCGAGGGCGTGCAGGGCCTGCGGGTCGGCGTCGTGCGCGAGCTCATGGGCGAGGGCATCGCCTCCGACGTGGCCGCCCGGGTGCGCGAGGCCGCCGACGTGCTGGCCGCCGCGGGCGCCACCGTCGAGGAAGCGTCGGTGCCGGCGGTGACCTACGGGCTGTCGGCCTACTACCTGATCGCCCCGGCCGAGGCGTCGAGCAACCTCTCCCGCTACGACGGGGTGCGCTACGGGCTGCGGGTCGACGCCCCCACGACGCCGGCGATGAACCTGGCCAGCCGCACCGCCGGCTTCGGCGCCGAGGTGAAGCGCCGCATCATGCTCGGCACCTACGCCCTCTCCGCTGGGTACTACGACGCCTACTACGGCAAGGCCCAGAAGGTCCGCACGCTGATCATCCGGGACTTCGCCGCCGCCTACGAGCAGTTCGACCTGCTGCTGTCGCCGACCTCGCCGACCACGGCGTTCCCGCTCGGCGCCAAGGTCAGCGACCCGCTGACCATGTACCTGAACGACATCTGCACCATCCCATCGAACCTGGCCGGCCAGCCGGCGGTGTCCGTACCCTTCGGTGCCGGCGACGACGACCTGCCCGTCGGCGTGCAGCTGCTGGCGCCGGCGCTGGCCGAGGCCCCGCTGCTGCGGGCGGCGGCCGTGCTCGAGGAGGGAGCGCCCTCATGACCAGTGACGACGAGACGACGAGCGCGGGTGACGTGCCGGAGCGGAGCGGAGGCGCGGCGGTGGAGGGAGCCGGATCCCGAAGGGGTGCCGACGAAGGAGGCACGAAGCAGTGGGAGCTGGTGGTGGGCCTGGAGGTCCACTGCGAGCTGGCCACGGCCACCAAGCTGTTCTGCGGGTGCCCGAACCAGTTCGGCTCCGAGCCGAACACCAACGTGTGCCCCGTCTGCCTCGGCCTCCCCGGCTCACTGCCGGTGCTGAACCGCCAGGCGGTCGAGTTCGCCATGCGCCTCGGCCGGGCCCTGCACTGCACCGTCGAGCCGTCCACCTTCGCCCGGAAGAACTACTTCTACCCGGACATGCCGAAGGACTACCAGGTCAGCCAGTACGACCAGCCCATCAACGCCGAGGGCTACCTCGACCTGCCCAGCGGCCAGCGGGTGGGCATCGAGCGGGCCCACCTCGAGGAGGACACTGGCAAGTCCACCCACGTCGGCGGTGGCGGCCGCATCCACGAGGCCGGCCACTCCCTCGTCGACTACAACCGCGCCGGTGTGCCCCTCGTCGAGATCGTGGGCAAGCCCGACCTGCGCACGAGCGAGGACGCCAAGGCCTACGTCGCCGAGCTGCGGGCCATCCTGCTCGCCACCGGGGTGTCCGACGCCAAGATGGAGGAGGGCTCGATGCGGGTCGACGCCAACGTGTCCGTCCGCCGTCCGGGCGAGGAGTTCGGCACCCGCTGCGAGATCAAGAACCTCAACTCCCTGCGCTCGCTCGGCCGGGCCATCGACTACGAGGCCCGCCGCCAGGTCGACCTCATCGGGGCGGGGGAGCGGGTGATCCAGCAGACCCGCCACTGGGACGAGGCCGACGGTCGCACGCACACCCTCCGCTCGAAGGAGGAGGCGTACGACTACCGCTACTTCCCCGAGCCCGACCTCGTGCCGGTCGTGCCGAGCGCCGAGTGGCTCGCCGAGGTGGAGGCCAGCGTGCCGACCCTGCCGGCCGAGCGCCGGGCGGCGGTCGCCGAGGCCGCCGGGGTCACCCCCGCCGACGCCGCCCTCGTGGTGGAGCGGGGCCTCGACGACCTCGTGCTGGCCGCCATCGCCGCCGGCGCCGACCCGCTGCGGGTGCTCACCCACGCCGATCACAACCTCGCCGTGGAGGGCGCCGAGGCCCTCGACCCCCTCGCCCTCGCCGAGCTCGTCACCATGGAGGCCGACGGCGCCCTCACCGCCACGCAGGCCAAGACCGTGCTGGCCGAGATGGTGGCCGGCGGCGGCTCGCCGGCCGAGATCGCCAGGGCGAAGGGCTTCGAGGCGGTGTCGGCCGACGCCCTCGGCGACGTGGTCGATGGCATCATCGCCGCCAACGCCGACGAATGGGACCGCTACGTGCACGGTGACGACAAGACCCGTGGCAAGCTCACCGGCTTCTTCGTGGGCCAGGTGATGCGGGCCACCCAGGGCAACGCCGACGGCAAGGCCGTCACCGCGCTGCTCGAGCAGCGCCGGAACGGCTGATCCGTGAGCGCGGCGCGGTCGAACCACCACCCGGCGGTGCGCGGGGTGGCGATCGGGATCGTCGCGCTGCTCGTCGTGGGACTGGTGGCCACGGTGGCGTCGAGCATCGGCGGCGGCGGCGACTCGTCGCCCACCACGACCGAGTCCGCCTCGGGCGACGGCGCGGACAGCACCGTGCCCCGCGACGGCGACCCGGCCTTCTGCGCCGCCATCGTCCAGTTCCAGGCCGCCTACCTCGCCGTGGGTGAGCCCGACCCGGCCCTGACGCCCGCCGAGGTCGAGGCGAAGTGGGACGAGCTGGCGGTGGCGTCGGCCACGCTGATCGAGACGGCGCCGCCCGACATGGCCGCCTTCGGCCCACCGGTGGTGAGCGCCTTCGACACGTTCCGCCAGGACGCCCAGGCCGCCGGCTTCGAGTACGAGACCCTCGACGACCTCCCCAGCGCGACCACCATCGACCCCGACGGCAGCATCGCCCAGTCGGCGTTCACCCTGTTCACCTACGGCGAGCAGCGCTGCCCCCTCCCCACCGGCGACGCCGCCACGACGACCCCGACCGCCGGCTGATCACCGGGCCGGGCGGGCGACGCGGCGGTTAGCCTCGCCCCGGGCGAACCGGGAGGTGGGCGTGGGGACGGAGACGGCGACGATCCTCGTGGTCGACCTGGTCGGGTCCACCGAGCTGCGCGCCGCGCTGGGTGAGGACGCCGCCGAGGACCTGCGTCGGCGCTTCGACCGCCTCGTCGCCGACGTGGTCGCCGAGCACGGCGGCACGCTCGTCAAGGGGCTGGGCGACGGCGCCCTCGCCTCGTTCGCCGGCGCCGCCGCGGCGGTGTCCGCCGGCGTCTCGTTGCAGCAGGGCGTCGACGTCCTGGCCCGCAAGGAGCGGCAGGCGCTCGCCATCCGGGTCGGCCTGTCGGCGGGCGACGTCACCGTCGAGGACGGCGACACCTTCGGCGTGCCCGTGGTCGAGGCGTCCCGGCTGTGCGGCGCAGCGGCGAGCGGGCAGATCCTCGCCGCCGACATCGTGCGGGTGCTCGCTCGGGGTCGGGGCGGCCACGAGCTGACGCCCGTCGGGCCGCTGGAGCTGAAGGGCCTGCCCGACCCGGTCGAGGCCGTCGCCGTCGCCTGGGCGCCGCTCGAGGGGAGCAGCGACCTTCGGGCCCGCTCGCCCTACGTCGGCCGCGAGCGGGAACGCGCGCTGCTCGCCGATCGGGTCGCCGCGGCCGCGTCCGGTTCCGGCGGGCTCGTCCTGGTGGCCGGCGAGCCGGGCATCGGCAAGTCCCGCCTGGTGGCGGAAGCGTGCGCCGCGGCCGAGGCGGCCGACCCGCCTGCGGTCGTGCTCGCCGGCGGGAGCCATGACGGTGAGGCCACGGCCTACGGGGCCTTCGCGGAGGCCTTCGCCGGGTGGGCGCGCCAGGCCACCACCGCCGAGGTGGAGCACGCGCTCGGGCCGGACGGCGCCGTGCTCGGCCGCATCGTGCCCCCGCTGCACGGGATCGTCCCGCTCGGCGAGCCGCCCGACCTCCCGCCGTCGGACGCGACTGCCCGGGTGCACGACGCCGTCGCGCAGGTGATCGGCCGCCTCAGCGAGTCGGCGCCGGTCGTGCTCGTGCTCGACGACCTCCACTGGGCCGATCACGCCACCATCGGGCTCCTGAGGGCGGTGGCGCGGCGGGCCCTGCGGACGCGCCTGTTGGTGGTGGGCACCTACCGGGACACCGACCTCGACCGGCGCCACCCGCTGTCCGAGGCGCTGCCCGTGCTGCGTCGCGAGGTCGAGCCGACGCGACTCGCCCTCACGGGCCTGCCCGTCAAGGACGTGCACGCGCTCCTCGAAGAGGTGGCCGGGCAGGCGGTGCCGCAGGAGTTCGCCGTGCTGCTCGCCGGCCAGACGGACGGCAACCCGTTCTTCCTCCGCGAGCTGCTCCTGCACCTGAGCGAGTCGGGTGCGCTGCGGTTCGAGGACGGCGCATGGGTCGCGTCCGACGATCTCGCCGACGTGATCCCCGAGGGGATCCGGGAGGTGCTCGGCCGGCGTCTCTCGCAGCTCTCGGCCGACGCGAACTCGTTGCTGGCGGTCGGCGCCCTGTTCGACGCGGCGTTCCCGGTCGGGGTGGCGGCCGAGGTCGCCGGGCTGTTGGAGGACGTGGCCCTCGACTCGGTCGACGAGGCGCTGGCCGCCCGGATCGTCGCCCCCGCCGAGGCCTTCGACCACTACGCGTTCACCCACGCCCTCTTCCGGCAGACGCTCGTCGCCGAGCTCAACCCCAGCCGCCAGGTGCGCCTGCACCGGGCCGTGGCCGAAGTCCTGGAGAAGTCCGTGGTGGTCGAGCCCACGCCGGAGCAGGTGGCGGTGCTGGCCCGTCACTGGCACCGCAGCGCGGCGCTCCCCGGTGGCGAGCGCGGCGTCCCGTACGCCGTGGCGGCGGCCGAGGCGGCCACCGACCGCTACGCCTACGCCGAGGCGGCCGAGGCCTGGGCCATCGCCCTCGAGCTGCTCGGCGAGGGCGACGAGCGGGAGGAGGCCATCCGACGTGGCCACTTCGAGGCCGCGGTGCTCGCCCGGGTCGAGCCCGAGGCCGTCCTCGCGGAGGCCGAGGAACTGGGGAGTTGGCTGGCCGAGCGGGTCGGTGTGGACGCGGCGGCCGACGCCATCGCGGCGGCACTACGGCTCGACGTGCTGGCCCTCGACATCGAGGACAAGTGGCGGCTGGCGACCATCGGGAGGCGCTGGCTGCGTCCCGAACGCCGGGACGCGACCTGGGTCCACCTCCGCCTCCTCGAGCTGGACGAGCGCGACTACCGCGACCCGGACCACCCCGGCGTGCCCCTCGGCGAGCCGGACCGCCTCGAACTGAACGAGGTCAACGACGGCTTGGCCCACGCCGACCGGGACATCCTGTGGCTCCTGCCGACGTCTCGGAGTGCCGCCGAGGGCATCTTGGCGAACGGCGGCGGCGACTTCGGCGCCCGCTGGACGTCGCTGTGGGTCCTGGGCGATCTGCGGGCCTGCCTGGACGGCGCCCGAGCCCAGCTGGACATGTGGCGAGCAGAGGGTGCCGTCGGCGCCGTCGCCCTCAGCTGTGCGTTCCTCGTCCGACTCGAGACCGTGCTGGGCAGGCACGACGAGGCCGCAACCCACCTCGCCGAGGGCTTGGCCCTCCTCGACCGGGTCCCCGCGGACAGCAACGTGGCCTTCCAGGTGTTCGCCGCCGGCGCACTGAGCCGGCGTGTGCAGGGGCACCGGCCGACCGCCATCGGCCTCGACTTCCTCGACCGCCCCGACACCCGCTGGGCGGCCGTCGCGATCCGGGCGTCGAACACGGTCGCGCTGGCCTTCGGCGGCGACCCGGAGGGGGCACGGGCGGAGCTCGAGCACGTCCTCGTCGGGGTCGTCGGAGCGCCGGGCTGGGTGATGAACTACCCGCTCATCGTGTGCGACGCCATCGAGGCGCTCTGGATCCTCGACGAGGCGTGGCGCCTCGATGACCTGGAGGCCAACCTCCGCGCCAAGGTCCTCGAGCCGGACTTCCGGTACGCGGAGGTGGACGCCCGGTTGGCGATGGGGCGGGTTGCGGCGCTCCGCAGGGCGCCGGGCGAGGCCCGGGACTGGTTCGTCGAGGCCCGCCGGGTGCTGACCGAGTCCGAGGCGGTGGCGCTGCTGCCGGGCGTCGACCACGACGAGGCGCTGATGGAGCTGCGCCTGGGTAACGCCGGCGACCCCGCGCGCTTCGCCGAGCTCGTGGCGTCGGCACGCGCCGCC
>CAZYPY010000001.1:97530-108044 GCA_964649545.1 uncultured Microthrixaceae bacterium
CGCGCCGCCGAGACCTGGTAGCCACCTCACCCGTTCTGGCACCGGATCTCGGTGCCAGGGCACCGAAATCCGGTGCCGGTTCGGGGGCGTCGTGGCAGGGTGGCGGGCGTGGCCGTCGAGATCCGCACCGTCCCCGAGGAGGAGGCCGCCGCCTACTTCCACACCATCGCCGCCGGGTTCGGCTCGGCGGGGCCGTCCGACGACGACCTCGCCGAGTGGCAGACGGTCGCCGAGTACGACCAGTGCTTCGGTGCGGTCGACGGCGACCGCTTCGTCGGCGGGGCCAGCGCCTACACGTTCGAGATGACCCTGCCCGGGGGCGGGCTCACGACGATCGGCGGCGTGAGCAATGTGGCCGTGCTGCCCACCCACCGCCGCCAGGGCGTGCTCACCGGCCTCCTCGCCCGCCAACTCGACGATCTCGCCGAGCGGGGCCGGCCCCTGGCCGCCCTCAACGCCTCGGAGAGCCACATCTACCGCCGCTTCGGATACGGCCTCGCCACCGACTCGGTCTCGGTGGAGATGGACACCCGCCACACGGAGTACCTCGGCGAGCTCCCGCCCGGTCGCCTCCACCTCGTGAGCGTGGAGGAGGCCCGCACGATCTTCCCGGCGTTCTACGGGCGCTGGCGCCGCACCCGCACCGGTTCGCTCTCGCGCTCCGATGCGTGGTGGGACATCATGCTCGGCCCCAAGGAGGGCTGGAAGGGGGGCGGCGAGGCCTTCCACCTCGTGCACGAGGACGCTGCCGGCGAGGTCGACGGCTACGCCAGCTACCAGCGCGAGCCGAAGTTCGAGCACGGTAACTTCCAGGGCGTCGTCCGGGTGCGCGAGCTGATCGGGGCGACCGGCGGGGTCGAGGCTGCGCTGTGGCGGTTCTGCTTCGACCTCGACCTCGTGCGTCGCGCGCGGTCCGACATGCGCCCCGTGGACGACCCGCTGCGGTGGTGGCTGGTCGAGCCCCGCCAGCTCGCGGTCACGTCACGGACCGACCAGCTCTGGGTGCGGGTGGTCGACGTCGCCGCCGCCCTCGCCCAGCGCCGCTACGCCGCCGACGGCGGCCTCGTGCTGGAGGTGGACGACTCCTTCCGCCCGGCCGGATCCGGCCGCTACCGGCTGGAGGGCGGCCCCGACGGCGCCACCTGCATCCGCGACGGCGGCGCCACCGCCGACCTGCGCCTCGGCGTGGCCGACCTCGGCGCCGCCTACCTCGGCGGCGTCTCGTTCACCCTCCTGGCCGCCGGCGGGAGGGTCGACGAGTTGACGCAGGGCGCCGCCGCCCGCGCCGACGCCCTCTTCCGCACCGACCGCGCGCCCTACTGCGCCACGACGTTCTGAACGTCTCCTGCCGCTTCTGGTACACGAAATGGGAGGTGGTACATCCCGTTTCTGGGACCAGAACGGGAGGGGTGGTGGGTCAGCGGGTGGTGGCGGTCCTGCCCAGGACGACCCAGGCGTCGCCGTGGAAGCGCCACGCCAGGGGGACCAGCCGGGCGACCATGAACAGCGAGATCGCCGCCCAGAGCCAGCCGATGCCGAGGTCGAGGACGAGCACGGCCGCCGCCGCGGGCACGAACACGCACATGCCCCCGACCATGGCCTTGGCGAGGAAGCGCAGGTCGCCGGCGCCGATGAGCAGGCCGTCGAGCACGAAGACGGCGCCGTTCACGGGCTGGAGCACGGCGACGTAGAGCAGGAGGAAGCCGGCGAGCGCGATGACCGCAGGATCGTCGGTGAACAGGTCGGGCAGCACGCCCCGGAGCGCGGCGACCCCCAGGCCCGCCACGACGCCGGCCACCACGCCCCACTCCAGCATGCGCCGCCCGGCGTCCCGGGCGCCCGGCCCGTCGCCCGCGCCCAGCCGGAGCCCGGTGATCGACTGCCCGGCGATGGCGATGGCGTCGAGGGCGAGGGCCAGGAAGGACCAGATCTCGAACGCGATCTGGTGGGCGGCGAGATCGACGGTGCCGATGCGGGCTGCGACGGCGGTGGCCACCGTCAGCGAGCCCCGCAGCGCGACGGTGCGGAAGAAGAGGTCCCGCCCCACGACGAGCAGGGACCGCAGGGTGCGGGCGTGGGGGCGCAACACCACCGAGTGGGCGCTCACCGCCCGATGCACCCACCAGAGGTAGACGAGCGCCGCGCCCCATTCGGCAACGACGGTCGACGCCGCCGAGGCACCGATCCCGAAGCCGAGCCCGTAGATCAGCGCCAGCTCGAACCCCAGGTTGAACAGTGCCGAGCCGATGGCGACGACCAGGGGTCCCTTGGTGTTCTGGAGACCCCGCAGGTACCCCGTGCCGGCGAAGGTGAGCAGGGTGGCGGGCACACCGAGGAGGCTGATGCGCAGGTAGACGAGCGCGTTGGCCTCGACCGCGCCCTCCGCCCCGAGGAGGCGCACGAGTGGCACCGCGAACACCTCGCCCGCGACCGCCAGCACCGCGCCGAGCGCCACGGCGAGCCACATCCCCTGCACGGCCTGGTGCGCCGCCTCGCGGTGGTCCCCGGCGCCGATCAGTCGGGCGACCGCCGAGGTGGTGCCGTAGGCGAGGAAGATGAAGATCGCGTAGAGCGTGGCCAGCACGGTGTTGGCGATGGCCAGGCCCGCGAGCTGTGGGGTGCCGAGGTGGCCGACGACGGCGGTGTCGGCCAGCACGTAGAGCGGTTGGGCGATGAGCGCGCCGAACGCCGGCAGGGCCAGCCGGACGATCGCACGGTCGGCCGGCGTCCACCGGGCGCGCCCGCGCAGCCCGCCGGTCACCGGGCGGGGCTCAGCTCAGGCTGATCGGCTGGAGCACCGGGTCGTCGGGCGTGCCCGAGACCGCGTAGAGCTCGACGAGGTTGGTGCCGTCCACGAGGAACCATTCGGGCACCATCGTGTACCAGTCGGGCGACCCGACGGTGCCGGCGTGCAGGTGCGACCACCCGCCGATCGTGCCGTTCACGGCCACGGCCACCGTCGAGATCTCCGAGTCGTCGGTCCGAACGGTGCCCGAGACGTAGGCCGGCACCTCGCCGCGCTCCCGGTCGACGGTCTGGTAGGCGCGGGCGCGGTCGAGGGTGCCGCTGGTGTCGGCGCCGCCCTCGACGGTCAGGTCGTCCACGTGGCGACCCACGAGCCCGCCCCACTCGCCGAACCGGTAGAAGCGCAGGTCGCGGCGAGCCCCCCGGCCGGGCGGGGGCTCCTCCAGCAGGCGCCGGAAGCCGGTGGGCCCGTCGACCTCGACGTAGGGCCCGTCGGTGGGCTGGAGGGCGTTCAACGTCCACTCGAAGAACCGCCGGCTGCCGTCCTCGCGGACGTCGCCGAAACCGGAGCGGCCGTCGACGTCCCACGGCACGTCGACGTCGAGCACGTCGGCCACGGTGGGCAGCACGTCGACCGCGCTGAGAGGACGGTCGTCGATGACGCCCTCGGTCTGATAGGGCTGCTTGACGATCAGCGGTGTCCACATGACCTGGTGGTAGTTCTCGGACGAGACGCCCCGGATCGGGTGGCCGGCCAGGAACGACACGCCGTGATCGGCGGTGAGGACGATGAGGCTCTCCTCGTAGGTGCCGAGCTCCTCCATGCGGCCGAGCACGGCGCCCACCAGGGCGTCGGTGTGCTGGAGCTGGAGCAGGTGGCGCTGGCGGCCGGCGTCCGCGACCGCCTGGTCCCTCCACTGGTACGAGGAGTTCAGCCCCTCGGCCACGAAGGGGGCGTCGTACACCGCGCCGGTCGGGGTGTGGAACCAGGGCTGGTGCGGGTAGAGCACGTGCAGGAAGTCGAGGCGGGGCTGGTCACCGCTCGGGGCCATCGAGTCCACGAAGTCCGAGATGGTGAGCGGCGCGTTGGGGTTGGACTGGCGCACCTGGAACGTGACCTGACCGGCGTCGCGGTCGAGCGCCACGTGGCGGGTCCAGACGTCCGCGGCGTCGTCGACCAGGCCGGCGAGGGTGCCGCCGCCCTCGCCGTTGCGCTCGGGACACACGTCGGTGGGGCAGAGCTGGGTGACGCCCTCCCAGACGTTCTCGTCGTACGAGGCGCCGAGCAGGGTGAACAGGTTGTCGGGGTACTCCGTGGCGTCGGGAAGGGCGTCGGGGTCGGTCGGGTAGGTGCCGGTGAGGATCGCCGGGACCGCCTCGGGGGTCGACGGGGCCACGCTGGTCTCGTTGCGGAACCAGGTGCCGTCGCCGGCGAGGCGGGCGAGGTTCGGGAACTGGGCCGCGTCGATCTGATCGTCCTCGTCGAGCAGGGAGACGAGCGGCAGTTCATCGAGCACGATCATCACCACGGGCGCCGGGTCGCCGACGGTGGCCCCGTCGGCGGCGGCCGCCGCCTCGGCCTCGTCCCCCAGGACGATCGCGGTGACCGGTGAGGCGAAGAGGAAGGCCACGCCGAGCAGCACCGGGAACGCGGCGAGGTAGCGCAGCCACAGGCGCACCGCCGGCCACCGCGCCACCGCCACGCCCAGGGCGACGGCGCCCGCGGCGGTGGCGACCACGAGCACCACCGGTCCCCAGGACGTGCGGTCGCCAACGGTGCCGAGCACGACCGCGCCCCCGGCTGCAGCCAGCAGCAGGACGTGGACCACGCGGCGCACCGACCGCCCGAGGAGGGCGAAGAGCGTCTCGAACAACAGCAGGACCAGTGCGGGCCCGAGCACCACCGCGCCGACGAATCCGACCACGTCCGCGGCGCTGGCGTGGCGGAGGACGAAGACGTCCGCGCCCTTGCGGAACGAGGACAGGACGGGTTCGGCCACCGCCAAGCCGGTGATGCCGAGGAACTCGAGGAACGATCGCCGCGTCTCCCGCCACCACGACGGCCGTGACGTGTCGGTGGCGTCGCGCGTGGACATGGCGTGGTCAGCGTAAGTCGATGGCGGGCGACTCCCAGCGCGGCGTTACGGTTGGTCGCCATGAGCGAGATGAAGCCTCGATCGCGGGAGGTCACCGACGGGTTCGAGCGGGCGCCGGCGCGGGCGATGCTGCGGGCGGTCGGGATGACCGACGACGACTGGGACAAGCCCCAGGTGGGCGTGGCGTCGTCGTGGAACGAGGTCACGCCCTGCAACCTGCCCCTCGACCGCCTCGCCAAGCGGGCCAAGGAGGGGGTGAAGGCGGCCGGCGGCTTCCCGCTCGAGTTCACCACCATCGCCGTGAGCGACGGCATCTCCATGGGCCACGAGGGCATGCGGGCCTCGCTCGTCAGCCGTGAGGTCATCGCCGACTCGGTCGAGACGATGATGCACGCCGAGCGACTCGACGCCATGGTCACCTTCGCCGGCTGCGACAAGTCCCTTCCCGGCATGCTCATGGCCGCAGCTCGCCTCAACCTCCCGTCGGTGTTCCTCTACGGCGGGTCGATCCTGCCGGGCCAGCGCAACGGCGAGGCCCTCGACATCGTCAGCGTGTTCGAGGCCGTGGGTGCCTGCGCCGCCGGCACCCTGACCGAGAACGAGCTCGGCGAGATCGAGATGCAGGCCTGCCCCACCGAGGGCAGCTGTGCCGGCATGTTCACCGCCAACACGATGGCGTCGGTGGCCGAGGCCATCGGCATGTCGCTGCCCGGAAGCTCGTCGGCGCCGGCGGTCGACCGTCGGCGCGACGACTTCGCCTACGCCAGCGGCCAGGCGGTCATCGGCCTGCTGGAGAAGGGCATCCGCCCCCGCCAGATCATGACCAAGGAGGCCTTCGAGAACGCCATCGCCGTGGTCATGGCCCTCGGCGGATCCACCAACGCGGTCCTGCACCTGCTGGCCATCGCCTACGAGGCCGAGGTCGAGCTGGCCCTGGAGGACTTCAACAAGGTCGCCGCTCGCGTCCCCCACATCGCCGACACCAAGCCCCACGGCAAGTACCACATGAGCGACGTCGACCGCATCGGCGGCGTGCCGGTGGTCCTGCGCGAGCTCCTCGACGCCGGCCTGCTCCACGGCGACTGCCTGACCGTGACCGGCAAGACGATGGCGGAGAACCTCGCCGACCTCGACCCGCCGAAGCCCGACGGGGCGGTCGTGCACCCCCTCACCGCCCCGATCCACGACATCGGCGGCATCGCCGTGCTGCGGGGCTCGCTGGCGCCCAACGGCGCCGTGCTGAAGGTCGCCGGCATCGACTTCGACCACTTCGAGGGCCCCGCCCGGGTGTTCGACGGCGAGGCCGCGGCGATGGAGTGCATCCTGGCCGGCGGCATCAACCCCGGCGACATCGTGGTCATCCGCTACGAGGGCCCCAAGGGCGGCCCGGGCATGCGCGAGATGCTGGCGGTCACCGGCGCCATGAAGGGCGCCGGCCGGGGCGGCGACTGCGCCCTCATCACCGACGGCCGGTTCTCCGGCGGCACCCACGGCTTCTGCATCGGCCACGTGGCCCCCGAGGCCGTCGACGGCGGCCCCATCGCCTTCGTGGCCGAGGGCGACCGCATCACCATCGACGTGAAGAACCACACCATCGAGCTGCACGTCGACGACGCCACCCTCGCCGCCCGCAAGGCCGAGTGGAAGCTCCCCGAGCCCCGCTACACCAAGGGCGTCCTGGCCAAGTACGCCAAGCTGGCCCAGGGCGCCGAGAAGGGCGCCATCACCGAGGCGTAGCGCCGGGTTCCTCGCGCTCGCTCTTCAGGGTGTGCGAAGGGCGGCCCGTAAGGGCTACGCGCGGAAAGACGCGGACAACGAGGGTGGGGCCGTGGCGCTCCCGCGGCCTCGGGTCCGGTCACGTCGGTGCGGCAGGACCCATGACCTCGTACCACGCTGCGTGGTCGAGGGTCGCTCGGTGCCCTCCGGACCACCTCGTTGGAGGGAACACTGCCGGATTCCGGGGGCGATTTCCTCCAACGCCGGTCGGTGGGGCCCCGTCCGGTCGCAGAGAGTGAGATCAAGAGCCCGGAGCGGCCAACTCGGCCCTGGTTCTGCGCGCCTTGCTCGTCAGCTCCGGTCGGCGAGCCAGGCGTCGTAGCGCTCGGGGTCGGTCCAGGCGCCCGTCGCGGCGTCGAAGGTGGCCGCCTCCGCTGCCATCCACTCGTGGCGACCGGCCCGTACGTCGCTCGACGACACCGGTTGGTGGTCGGGGTGCACGTCGAGCCGCAGCTCCGGCGGCGCCGTCAGCGGCGGCCGGTCGACCACGGCCACGCGGGGGAGCGCGGCGATCGCGGCGTCCCGGGCCGCGTCCGACCCGCCGTAGAACACCGGGTCGTTGACCTGCGCCCACTTGTCGGCGCCCATCACCACCACGTCGTAGCCCCGGGCCAGGTCGACGATCAGCTGCTCGTCGCGCACGGCTACGCCCAGCCACGACCGGGACGCGGCGGCCTGGTCGAGCACGTGCACGCGGTCCGCCAGCCGGGGCCGCTCGACCGCGCCCTTCACCAGCGCCACCCGGGACACCGCGAGGTCGATGCGGTCGAGCCCGAACGCGGCAACGGCGGCCTCGGCCACGGCCAGGTGGGCCACGGTCAGCGGGTTGAACGAACCCGGGTAGCAGGCGGTGCGCGCCATCGGGGATCCGGCGGCCGATGCCTCGAGCTCGGGCGTCCTGTTCAGCTCGACGAGGTCGGAAGCTTCGGGATCAGCCAGTTGAGGAAGTCGGTGGTGCTCCGGGTCTGGAGGTAGATGCGGCCGGGGCCGGTGAGGGTGCAGACGAGGCCCTCGCCGCCGAGCAGCGTCTGCTTCCAGCCGCCGCCGGCCTTGGACACCTGGTAGGTGACGCCCTCCGACCAGCCCACCATGTGGCCGGTGTCGACCACGTAGCTCTGACCGGGGGCGAGGTCGATGGCGTGGATGGCGCCGTAGCTCGACACGAGCAGGTCGCCGGTGCCCCACACCTTCAGCACGATCAGGCCCTCACCGCTGAAGAAGGTCTTCGAGCCGCCCCACGAGCTGTCGACCTCGACGCCCATGGCCGAGGCCAGGTAGGCGCCAGACTGGAGGTACACGGTCTGGCCCGACAGCGGCCAGTGGGCGATGTCGCCCGGCAGGGGCGCGGCGAGGCCGATCTGGTCGCCGGGCTGGGTGGCGGTGAAGGTGTTCATGAAGAACGACTCGCCGCCGACCGCCCGCTTGAGGCCCTTCATGATCCCGCCCTGGGTCGACGTCTGCATCTGCAGCCCGGGGGTGTGGCTCACCATGGCGCCGGCCTCGGCGCGGATGCCCTCACCCTGGTCCAGGGTGACGAAGGCGATGGCGAAGGCGGGGTCGTACTTGATCTCGACCTGCACGGCGGGCTCCTGACGACGGCGGGATGTCGAGACTACGTCAGCGGTCCGTTCGTTGCCGCCGCCACTGGCGATGCTGGCCGTCTTTCCTCGACTCAGGGCCGGCTGTCCAGCACGCTGACCGGGGACCCGGATACACCCCTGTCTATTGACGGCGCCGTGAGGCCATGGAATCGTGCCTCAGGCTTCCACGATCACGTGATACGTGGTCATTAGGGGCTATTCAAGCTCGGGGGGGGAGGTAGTCGGGTGGAGGCAAGACGGAGGCCGCGGGTTGTTTCGGTGGCGAGCCTTCTCATCGCAGTGGCCGTGGCGGTACCTGTCGGGGCCGCGCCCGCCTCTAGCGATCCGGGGGGGGTCCCGCCTCGGGAGGTCGGTGAGATCGTGGTGTCGGACGACGGTGGGGTCGTCCGGGGTGACGAGTTGGTCGACGAGCGGACGGAGTACTCACGCACGTTCGCGACCAGCCTCCCCGGGGTCTTCAGCACGGAGGTGTCGACTGGGCCGATGCACTTCGCGGATCGGGAAGGTGATTGGGTCGGCTTCGATACTGATCTGAGCGACGAGGGCCCGGCGGATGGCTTGGTCCCGACCGCGACGGATGTGCCCGTCGAGATCGCCGCTGACGCCACGGCGACGCAGGTTGCGTCGGTCGAGCCGGCGGAGGGGGTGTCGATCGGCTTCGGGTTCGACGGCGCCGAGGCAGTGACCGCGGATGTGTCGGGCGACACCGCGGTGTTTGCTGAGGTCGTTCCAGAGGTCGATCTTGAGTTGACGGCCCAGCCGAACGGCGTGAAGGAGTCGATCGTGTTGGCGTCAGCGGCGGCGGCGTCGACCTTCGAGTTCCCGCTGGCGCTCGACGGCCTCATCGCGCAGCTGGGTGCTGACGGGTCGGTCGAGTACCGCGACGGCACGGACACCGTGGTGGCGGTCACGCCACCGGGCTACATGGAGGACAGCGCGTTCGGGCCCGGCGTCGGGATGCAGTCGACGGGCGTGACGTACGCGCTGGATGATCGGGCGGGGACGACGGTGTTGCGGGTCGAGCTCGACCAGGCGTGGCTGGCGGATCCGGCCCGGGTGTTCCCGGTGGTGGTGGACCCGACGACATCGGCCATCGATCCGGTGGCGGTCGATGCCGATGACACCTACGTACTGGAGGGGTCGTCGCCGACGGACCGGTCGGCTCACACCGATCTGCGGGTGGGCGACTCGGGCGCGGGCGTGGCCCGGTCGTACCTGCACTTCTCGGATCTGGACGACTTCGACGGCATGAACGTGTTCGACGCCACCTTGGAGCTGACCCAGTTCGGCGCCAACACCTGTGCGGCGGGCGCGGTCGAGGCGTACGCGGTCACCGAGGGATGGGCCGGTGATGAGGTCATGGAGTTCCCGGGGCCGGTGGCCGACCCCGAGACGGCGGATCTGGTGGCCGTCGACTGGCACAGCGGCACGACCGGCTTCGGCGCCCCGTCGGGCTGCGGCGCCTCGGGCACGATCCAGATCCATCTCACCCGCGGCGCGGACCGCTGGACCAACGGCGAGTGGGACAACCTCGGGGTCATGCTCGCCGCGGCCGACGAGGAGACGACCAACGGCTACCGGCGCTTCCACAGCGCCGACGGGACGACCGCACCGGTGCTGCAGGTGTTGTGGTCGGATCCGTCGTTCGAGCAGGCCGACGCGCCGACCGTGTCGGGTCCGTACTCGCCCGAGGGTGACCTCGACTCGACCTCGGTGATCGGCTCGGCCGTCTACGACGATCCGAATGCGGGCGACCGCGGCCACGTCATCTACTTCGCGTACCAGCCCGACACCTACAACTTCACCGCCAGCGCCGGCGCCATCGTCGATCCGGGCGAGGAGTCGGAGATCTCCGGGACATTGCCATGGGACACCCGGTTCGCGATGCGAGCGATGGCCGTCGACGGCGACACCGCGTTCACCGGTGACCACTCCTCGCCGCTGGGTCCCTGGGTCGAGTTCCAGGCCCGCTCCGTTCAGATCGCCGACCCCGACCCCGGCCAGGTCCTGTTCGGCGACGTCACCGTGCGCGCCACTGCGGCGGTCACGACGAACCTGACCGGTGTCCAGTTCCTCCTCGACGGCAACGTCGTGTTCACCGACGCCACCGCCCCCTACGAGATGTCCGGGTCGAGCACCACCACCACAGACGGACCCCACACCCTCACCGCCCGAGCCCAGTACAGCAGCGGCCCGGCCCGGACCAGCGCCACCGTCCCCATCACGGTGAACAACGGACTCAACACACAGCAACGCCTCCAGGTCGACCTCGCCACCGATGAGATCGACCTCGACG
>CAZYPY010000002.1:0-86461 GCA_964649545.1 uncultured Microthrixaceae bacterium
CTCGCCCTGACCTGACCGCCCGATAGGTTGGTCCGCCGTCATGGCTCCCGATCGCGCCGACGCGCCCCGTGTGCGGTTGGTGGTCCTGAACTACAACGGCGGCGACGACGTGGTGCGTTGCGTGGAGTGCCTCGAGCGCCTCGACTGGCCCCGTGAGCGCCTCGACATCGTCGTGGTCGACAACCAGTCGAGCGACGACAGCCCCGACGTGCTCCGCGAGCGCTTCCCCGAGGTGACGGTGATGCCCTCGGGCGGCAACCTGGGCTTCCCGGCCAACAACCTGGCCATGCGCGACCCCGGCGACGCCGACTACGTGGGGCTGGTCAATCCCGACGCCTTCGCCGAGCCCGGCTGGCTGGCGCCCCTCGTGGAGGCGCTCGAAGCCGACCCCGAGGCGGGCGGTGCCACCGGCAAGATGCTCTTCGCCCCGACCTTCGTCGACGTCGAGATCGAGAGCCCGGTCTTCGTGCCGGGCGCCGGCGGCGACGCGCGCGAGCTGGGCGTGCGGGTGAGCGGCGTCGAGGTGGACGGGGTCGACCAGTTCGGCCACGCGCAACTCGTCGACGGCTTCCACGGCCTCGAGCACGGCGCCCCGCCCGAGAGCACGTTCCGCTGGTCGTCCGCGAAGGCGGCGGTGCGGGTGCCGGTCGACCCGTTCGGTGGTCGGGGCGACGGCGGCCCAGTGGTGGGGGAGGCCAGGCTCCGCCTCGCCGCCGAGGCCGCAAAGGACGTGACCCTGCGCTGCGGTGACCACGAGGTCGTCGTGGCCGTCGGCACGGAGCCGACCTGGGCCGCGATCCCGCTCGCCGGCGAGCCCTACGACGTGGTCAACAACGCCGGCTCGGTGCTGGTCGAGGGCGGCTACGGCGGCGACCGCGGCTTCCTCGAGCCCGACACCGGCCAGTACGACGAGCCCGCCGAGGTCTTCGCCTGGTGCGGCGGCCAGGCCCTGCTGCGGCGCCGCTTCCTCGACGAGGTGGGCGTGTTCGACGAGCGGTTCTTCCTCTACTACGAGGACACCGACCTTTCCTGGCGGGGCCGCTCGCAGGGCTGGCGCTACCTGTACCGGCCCGAGGCCGTGATCCGCCACCTCCACGGCGCCAGTGCCGGCGAGGGCTCGGCGATCTTCGCTCACTACGTCGAGCGCAACCGCCTCCTCGTCCTGACCAAGAACGCGCCGGCCCGCCTCGCCGTGTCGGCCGCCTGGCGCTACCTGCTGAGCACCGCCTCCTACGCCCGCCGCGACGTGTGGGGCCCGATCCGCCGCGGGCACCGTCCGAACACCGTGCTGGCCAAGCGGCGCCTGCGCTCCTACCTCGCGTTCCTGCGCCTGCTGCCGGCGATGCTCGTCGAGCGCCGGCGCCTGCTCGCCCACCCGAAGGTGTCCACCGAGGAGATCGTGGCCCGCTGGACGGTGACCCGGTGAGCGCGCCGATGCCCCGCCTGAAGGTCGCGGTCTACAACAAGTACTGGACCACCGGCGGCGGTGCCGAGAAGTACGGCGGCCTGGTCGCCCAGGTGCTCGCCACCGAGCACGACGTGGAGTTGCTCGGCCCCGAGGAGTTCGACGTCGACGCGCTCGCCGACCGCCTCGATCTCGACCTCTCCCGGGTGACCGCGCGCCGGATCGGCTCGCACCTCGGGGCGCTGCGATGGGTGAGCCACGACTACGACCTCGTCGTGAACGTCTCGTTCATGAGCCACGAGGCGGTGCGCAGTCGCCACAGCATCTACATCGTCCACTTCCCGGCCGAGGTCTCCAAGGACCTCAGCCGCGCCCAGAAGCTGGTCATCGGCACCCTCGGGGGGATCGTGCGCTCGACGGCGGTCAACACCGGCTTCGGGGAGGGTTTCTACCCGCCCGAGGGTCGCCGCCCCCGCTACTTCTGGGCCTCCGAGGAGGCCTCGTTCTACGTCGAGCCCCTCGCCGACCGGCCCACCCCGCTGCGGCTCGTCTTCTGCCGGCGCCGGCCCGCCGGTCTCGAGCCCGCCGAGGTCGCGGTCGACGTGGACGGCGCCGAGGCGGCCAGTCTCACCCTCCACCCGGGAGCGACCGCGCTGGAGCGCCGGCGCAAGACGCCGCTCGACCTGGACCTGCCCGCTGACCCCACCCAGGCGCCGATCAAGGTCACGATCCGGGTGGCCAACCCGTTCGTCCCCGCCGAGGTGCTGGGGGGCCCGGACACCCGGAGCCTGGGGGTCGCGCTGGCTGCCATCTCGTGCAGCCGGGGGCTGAAGGCCAAGGTCAGCGCCCAGCTCGGCGCCTGGCTGCCGCTGCTGCACCGAGAGCCGCCGTCGACCGAGTTCATCGACGCGTACGACGCGGTCGTGTCGAACTCGGAGTTCACCCGGCGCTGGGTGCGCCGCTACTGGAACACCGACAGCGTGGTCGTGTACCCGCCGGTCACCATGCAGGCCCGGGGGGAGAAGGAGCCGGTGATCCTGGCGGTGGGTCGGTTCTTCGCGGCCGAGGCGGGCCACTCCAAGAAGCAGTTGGAGATGGTCGAGGCCTTCCGGCGCCTCGTCGACCGGGGCCTCGAGGGTTGGACCCTGCACCTCGTGGGCGGCTGCTCCGCCGTCGATCGCCCTTACCTCGAGCAAGTGCAGGCCGCCGCCGAGGGCCTGCCCATCGAGCTGCACGTCGACGCCCCCGGCGACGAGCTGCGCGACCTGTACGCCAAGGCGTCGATCTACTGGCAGGCCACCGGCCTGGGGGAGGACCCCGAGCGTGACCCGGATCGGCTCGAGCACTTCGGCATCGCCACGGTGGAGGCCATGTCCGCTGGCGCCGTCCCCGTGGTGATCGGCCTCGCCGGACAGCTCGAGATCGTCGAGCAGGGCGTCAGCGGGTTCCACTTCACCACCCTCGACGGGCTCGTCGAGTGCACCGAGCACGTCGCCGCCGACGACGAGCTCCGTGCCCGCCTCTCCGAGGCGGCGGAGGCCGGGGCCCGCGAATTCTCGGTGGAGGCTTTCGCCGAGCGCTTCGGCGCCGTGGTGCGGGGCGTGGTCGGCGAGGGCTGACGCCCCGCCCTGGCTCAGCCCGCCTTCACGCACTCCCAGGTGAGGAACATGTAGGGCGGCAGCAGGCCGAGGCGAGCCGCCGTCGCCTCGTCGGCCACCGACTCGAGGTCGTCGCGGATGACGCCGGCGGTCATCGAGGTGACGTCGAACTCCTTCGAGGTGTCCTCGGGCCACTCGGACGCACCGGAGTCGAGGTAGGACAGCCACCCGTCGGTCGCGAGCAGCGACGTGGTGAACCCGTGCTCGCGGAGCGTCGCGGTGAGGTCGAAGCCGAATCGCCAGAACACCGGCGTGTTGTCGCCGTGGAACTCGGGCTCGACCGGCGGCGCGGTGCGGCCCTGGAGCAGCGGCACCTGGAGGTACATGCGGCCGCCGGGGGCGAGGACCCGATGGATCTCGTCGAGCGCCTTGCCGGTCTCGGGCACGTGCTCGAGCACGTGCGGGGTGAGGATGGCGTCGAAGCTCCCGTCGGGTCGGTCGATGTCCTGCAGGTCGAGCTGCACGGCGCCCCGGTGGGCGCGCTCGTCGTAGTCGGAGCACGTATAGTCGAACCACCCCGCCATGGCCCGGCGGTAGTCCTCGCCGAGCCGGGGGCTGGTCTCCAGCACCCGGGCGCCGAGGGACTCTGGGGTGCGGGCGACGTAGCAGTGGAAGAGGTAGCGGTCGCGGGAGATGCTGCCGCACTGAGGGCAGTTGGCGGCCTCGGAGTGGAAGCGGCCGGCGAAGGCGTCGCCGGTCCAGCGGCAGATGTTGCACCAGACCGGGGCGGCGTCCTCGGCCGCCGAGCGGGGGGCCCAGGGCGACGGGGGAGCGTCGGACCAGAGCGGCGGCGCCGGCTCCGGCGCGGCGGGGACAGGAGCGGGCGCCGCGGCGCCGGTCAGCTTGCGTTTGACCCGGCCGAGGGTCGAGCGCAGGGAGGCGGATCGTGGGGCCATCCGCTCACCCCACTCGCTCCGCGAGGGTGCGGTCAAGCCCGCAGGCGGTGATTCCTCCGGAACGGTGCCCGGTGGTACGATCTCCGCTTGCTCCCACGACACCGGACGGCCTGACGCCGTTCACCTTCCCGTCGTTCGAGCCCGTCACGTCTGGAGGCGTCACCCACCCATGTTCGCGTACCTCGATCCCGGCACCGGCAGCATCGTGCTCCAGGTGATCGTCGGCGGCTTCGCCGGCCTCGCCGTGTTCTTCAAGATGTTCGGCCGCCGGATCATGTTCTGGAAGAAGAGCGACAACGAGCTGACCTCGGGTGAGGGCGACGCCGCGGCCACCACCGACGCCGCCGCCGACGACGCCGCCGAGCCCGCCACGGTCCCCCCGGCCGAGGCCGCCAACTAGGTCGCTCCCGGCCCGCCGGCCCGGCCCGGCGCCCGCACTGACATGACGACACCTCCTGCAGATCCGGGGTCCTTCCGCGACCCGATGAGCCGCGTCTTCGTCTCCGACGACGCGGTGATCCGAGCGCTCTCGGGTGACGCCCTCGCCGACTACGAGGCCGCGGCGACCTCCTCGTTCTTCACCAAGGCCGTGGCCGACGGTCGCATCGTCGGCACCGAGCGCGTCCCCGACGACGAGGTCGCGGGCCTCGTGGGCGGCGAGGGCCGCTGGGAAGCCGCGCTGCGCCACGACCGCGTCCCGTTCCTCTCGTACCCCTACGAGTGGACCTTCGAGATGCTCCGTGACGCCGCCCTGCTCCAGCTCGAGCTCACCCGCCAGGGCCTCGACGAGGACGTCATCACCAAGGACGCCACCTCGTACAACGTGCAGTTCGTGGGCTCGCGGCCCACCTTCATCGACGTCGGCTCGTTCGAGAAGCTGCGGGCCGGCGAGCCCTGGTACGGCTACCGGCAGTTCTGCGAGCTGTTCCTCTACCCCCTGATGTTCCAGGCCTACAAGGACCTGCCCTTCCAGCCGTGGCTGCGCGGCGCCATCGACGGCATCACCCCGTCCGAGGCCCGGGCGGTCATGGGCTTCCGCGACCGGTTCCGCAAGGGCGTGTTCACGAACGTGTACCTCCAGGCCGCGTTCGAAAACCGCTACTCCGACACCGACGCGGACGTGAAGAAGGACCTCGGCAAGGCCGGCTTCAAGAAGGAGCTCATCGCCGCCAACCTGGACAAGCTCACCAAGCTCGTCCGCCACCTCACCTGGAAGCGGTCCGAGTCCACGTGGTCGGGCTACAGCGAGCGGGGCCACTACACCGACGCCGACCTCGACGGGAAGACCGCCTTCGTCGACAAGGTCGTGGGCCGCGAGCACCGCTCGCTGGTCTGGGACCTCGGCGCCAACGACGGTCACTTCTCCCGCCTGGCGGCCAAGAACTCGGACTACGTGGTCGCGGTCGACGCCGACCCTCTCGTGGTCGACACCCTCTACCGGGCGCTGCGCGAGGAGGGCAACACCCAGATCCTGCCGCTCACCATGGACCTCTCCAGCCAGTCGCCCGGACTCGGGTGGCGCGGCAAGGAGCGCAAGGCCTTCACCGACCGGGTCAAGCCCGACGTGGTCCTGTGCCTCGCGGTGATCCACCACCTCGCCATCACCAACAACGTGCCCTTGCCGGAGTTCGTGGCCTTCCTGGCCGACGTCGGCAGCGAGGCCGTGCTCGAGTTCCCCACGCCGGACGACCAGATGGTCAAGCGGCTGCTCAAGAACAAGCGTGAAGGTACCCACGACGATTACACGGCTACCGTCCTCGAGCGTGCCCTGGCCGACCACTTCGACATCGTCGAGCAGACGACGCTCCCGTCGGGCACGCGGATCCTGTACCACCTCACGCCCCGCTGAGCGCCGACCGTGACGGACGGCGCTGAGCCGGGGACCACCGGGGCGCAAGGCCCAGGGACGGCCGGTGACGCCCCCGTCGAGGGGCGGGCGCCGCGCTGGCGACGGGTCGCCCGTCGTCTCCACCTCCGGGAGATCGTGCGCCACAACGCGCTCGTGGTGCTGGCCCTCTGGGGCCTCGCCATCGCCCAACCGGTGCTCGACCTGTTCGGCAAGAACCCCGAGTTCTTCGTCGCCAACTCGCTGTCCGAGTACGAGGTGGCGTTGTTCGGGGTGGTCATCGCCCTGGTGCTGCCGGCGGCCATCGTGGCGGTCGAGGTCGTCGCGTACGCGATCCACCCCCGCGTGGGCCAGGCCCTGCACGTGGTCGTCGTGTTCGGGTTGGGCGCCTTCTTCGGCGCCTACCTGGCCCGCCAGCTCGGGGTGACGAGCGACGTGGTGAGCGTGGCCGCGTCGCTGGCCGCGGGCGGCGCCATCCTCTACGGCGAGCGGAAGGTCAACGGGGTGCGCCTGGGTCTGCACTACCTGGCCTTCGCCCCCCTCGTGTTCCTCGCCGCCTTCCTGTTGTTCTCGTCGACCTCGAAGCTGCTGTCCGAGGAGGAGGCGGTGGCCGCCGAGGGCGTCACCATCGGTGAGCCGGCGCCCATCGTGATCCTGCAGATGGACGAGCTGCCGATCGCCTCGCTCATGACCGAGGACGGCACCATCAACGCCGAGCGATTCCCCAACTTCGCCCGCCTGGCCGACGAGGGCACCTGGTACCGCAACGCCACGACGGTCTCGCCCAAGACCACCGACAGCATCCCGGCGATGCTGAGCGGGCTGATCCCCGAGCTCGGCGCCCTGCCCACCTCGGCCGACCATCCCGAGACGCTGTTCACCCTGCTCGGCGAGCAGTACGAGCAGCACGTCACCGAACCGGTGACCAGCGTGTGCCCCAACACGATCTGCGCCAACCGGGCCGCCGACGAGAAGTTCCAGTACCAGCGCAGCCGCCAGGCCGTGCTCGACGCCGGCGTGGTGTACTTCCAGGCGACCCTCCCGCCCTTCCTCCGGGAGAGCCTCCCCGCGGTCGACCGGGCGTGGGGCGGCTTCATCGAGGACGCGAACGTCGAGAGCCAGGACGCCAGCGCCGCGCTCGATCCGTCGATCGGGTCGGACCAGAGCGGCTCGGCCCCGAGCAACGATCCCTCGTACAAGTGGAAGGCCCTCGGCCCCCAGGGCTGGGCCCCGCGCTACCAGGCCGGCCTGATGACCGGGATGATCGACGGCATCGTGCCCACCGAGCGGCCGGGCCTCCACTTCGCCCACGCCACCTTCCCCCACATCCCGTGGCTGTTGAGCCCGGAGGGCTACCAGTACGTGGTGTCCGACGCCCGCTTCGTGCCCGGCCTCGAGAACGGCGGCATCTGGACCGATGAGAACGACTACCTCGTCCGCCAGGGCTTCGCCCGTCACCTGCTCCAGGTCGGCTACATGGACCGCATCGTCGGGGACATGATCACCCGGCTCGAGGAGCAGGGCCTGTGGGAGGACGCCCTCGTCGTCGTCCTGTCCGACCACGGCGTCGCTTTCACGCCGGGCGAGAACTTCCGCAGCCCGCGGGCCGACACCGTCCACGAGATCTACAACATCCCCCTGTTCATCAAGTACCCGGGCCAGACCGAGGGCGAGACCAGCGAAGTGAACGCCCTGACCATCGACGTGCTCCCGACCATCGTCGAGGCCCTCGACATCGACACCGACTGGGAGTTCGACGGCCAGTCGCTGCTCGGCGACGGGCCCGACCGGGACTCGAAGCCGACCTACTGGGACGTGGGCCCCGACGAGGTGCCCGTCGACTTCGACGGGGTCATGGAGGTCGTCGAGCGCGACCAGGAGTACCTGCCCAACGGCGACGACTGGCTCGGCGTGTTCGGCCAGGGCGAGTACGCCGACCTGGTCGGCGCGCGCCTCGACGACCTCGACGTGACGGGCGACCGCGGCCTGACCTTCACGACCGACCAGGACGCCCGCCTCGCCGACTGGCAGCCCGACGCCGACGGCCTGGCCCCGATGCTGCTCTACGGCACGATCGAGGGGGACGACGAGGTGCCGGACGGCGGCGTCATGGTGGTCAACGGTCGGGTCGCCGGTGTGGTCGGCGACGTGAAGGCCGAGGACGGCCGGGTGACGTTCAATTCGCTGATCTCCGAGGAGATCCTCCAGCAGGGCGAGAACGAGGTCGTCCTGTTGATCCCGCAACGGTCCGGCTCGCGCCAGTTCGAGACTGCCACACTCGGGTGATGGTGGACGTGGCCGCGACCGGGGCGACCCCCGTCGTCGAACGGGAGGACGCCCGTCCGGCCGGCCATGTGAGCGTCTGGCGGCGGGTCGCGGCCCGGCTCGAGCTGCGTGAGGTGCTCGGCTACGACTTCCTGTCGCTCCTGGCCCTCTCGGGGCTCGCGGTGGCCCAGCCGCTGCTCGACCTGTTCGGGAAGAACCCCGAGTTCTTCGTGGCCGCCGAGGCCACCCGGGCCCAGATCGTGGCCTTCGGCCTCGCCGTCGCCTTCGGCGTGCCCCTCCTCGCCGTCGTCGTCGAACTGGTCGCCCACGCCGTCGGCCACCGCGTCGGCGCCGCCGTCCACACGGGCCTCGTCGCCCTGCTCGGCACCGCCTTCGGCGCCACCGTCGCCCGCCAGTTCGACTTCTCGTCGAACCTGCCGGTGGTCGCCGTGTCGCTCGCGGTGGGCGTGGCCATCGCCGTGGCCGAGCGTCGCACCAAGGCCATGCGGCTCGGCCTGCGCTACCTCGCCCTCGCCCCGGTGCTCTTCCTCGCCCTGTTCCTCCTCACCTCCGGCACCTCCCGCCTGCTCTGGGAGGACGAGGCCCAGGCGGCCACGGGCGTCGCCGTCGCCGATCCGCGCCCGATCGTGCTCATCGTGTTCGACGAGCTCCCGGTGGCGTCGCTCCTCGGCCCCGACGGCCAGATCGACGAGACCCGCTTTCCGAACTTCGCCCGGTTGGCCCAGCACTCGACGTGGTTCCGCAACGCCACCGCCCTGTCACCCAACACCCCGGGCAGCGTGCCCACCATCCAGAGCGGGCTGAACCCGGCGAGCGGGGCGCTGCCCACGTCGGTGGACTACCCGCGGAACCTCTTCACCCTGCTCGGCGGCGCCTACGACCTCGACGTCACCGAGACCATCACCCAGGTGTGCCCCAGCACCTTGTGCACCCGACCCGAGAGCGCCCCCGACCAGGGGTTCCTCCACGGCCTCACCCGCACCCTCGAGGACGCCTACATCGTCTACGGGCACGCCACCCTGCCGCCCTCCCTGCGGGAGGACCTGCCAGGCGTCGACCAGTCGTGGGGCGGCTTCCTCGAGGAGGCCGCCGACGCCACCGACATCGACGGCAACGCGATCGACGCCGGGTCCTCGGGTCCGTCCGGCTCGGCGGCGCCGGTGACCACGACGACGTTCCCCGAGGGCATCACCGACTTCATGGCCGCCCGCAACCAGGCCATGGCCGCCGACCTGCCCGAGGGCACGGGCGGGCCCATGGCCGCGATGATCGACCGCATCGGGCCCGAGGACGAGTCCCGCCTGTACTTCGTGCACGACGGGCTCTTCCCGCACTTCAACTGGCGCACCACCCCCGACGGTCGCACCTACGCCGGCGAGGGCGGGCCCCCGGGCTCGGTCGACGGCCGGTGGGGGGCGAACGAGTTCCTGATCCGCGAGGGCCAGCAGCGCCACCTCCTGCAGGTGGGCTACGCCGACACCCTGCTCGGCGAGCTCATGGACCGCCTCGAGGAGCAGGGCGTCTGGGACGACGCCATGATCGTCGTGACCGCCGACCACGGCATCGCCTTCACCGCCGACCACGACAAGCGGGCGCCGAGCGACGAGACCGTCGACGAGATCTACCGGGTGCCGATGTTCATCCGGGTCCCCGGCGAGCGCGAGGGCGAGGTCGACGACGGCAACGCCCTCAACACCGACGTCCTGCCGACCATCGTCGACGTCCTCGGCATCGACACCGACTGGGACTTCGACGGCCGTTCGCTGTTCGGGGACGAGCCGCCGCCGGACGACAAGCCGGTCTTCTACGGCACGGGCCCGTCCTCGGTCTCGACTTCGCTCGACGGCCTGTTCCAGGTCGCCGCCCGCAACCACGAGCGCTTCGACGAGCCCGGTTGGGACGGCGTCGTCGCCGTCGGCGGCCTCGGCCGGTACGTGGGCCGCCTGGTCAGCTCGATGGGGGTGACCCCGGTGCCCGAGGACGTCGATGCCGATGCGGCCTGGCGCCTCCAGCACCCCGAACGCTTCGAAGCGATCCCCGCCGAGGGCGGCCGGATCCCCCTCGTGGTCGAGGGCTCGCTCGACCTCGAGCCGGGCCACGAGCCCGCGGACGTGGCGCTGGTGGCGCTGAACGGCACCGTGGCCGGCGTGGCCGGCGACTTCCACGAGGAGAACGGCCGCTGGCACTTCCGCGCGCTGCTCGACTACCGCCTGTTCACCGAGGGCGACCACGAGGTGGCGCTGCTGATCGTGGGCCGCGGTGGCGACGAGCCCACCTTCTACGAGGTGCCCCGCCGGTAGCGGCTGGCGCGCCGGCGTCGCTCAGGGTGCATCCGGCCGGAAGGCCTCGAGGAGGCGCCGGGCCGCGGTGGTGGGGGAGACGGCGCCGGCCGCGACCTGGGCCTCCAGCTCAGGGGCGAGTGCCTCCACGGCGGGGTGCGAGCGCACGGCCTCGCCGAGGCGGGCCTGCACGTCGTTCCACATCCACGCCGTGGCCTGGCCCGACCGCAGCTCGGCCAGGCGGCCCGACGCCGCCCAGTCGGCGCGCAGGCCGCCCACGGTGTCGGCCACCTCGGGGATGCCCTCGCCGGCGAGGGACGAGCAGGTGAGCACGGGGGCGGCGCCGGCGCCCGCCTTGGGGCGCAGCAGCTCGAGGGCGTGGCGGTAGTCGGCCGCGGTGTGGCGGGCGGTGGTGGCCAGGTCGCCGTCGGCCTTGGTGATGACCAGCACGTCGGCCAGCTCCATGATCCCGCGCTTGATGCCCTGGAGGTCGTCCCCGCCGCCGGGGGCGACGAGCAGCACGAACACGTCGACCAGGTCGGCCACCGCGCCCTCGGCCTGGCCGGCGCCCACCGTCTCCACGATCACCACGTCGAAGCCGAAGGCCTCGCACAGGGTGATGGCCTCCCGGGTGCGGCGGGCCACGCCGCCGAGGCTCGCCCCCGACGGCGAGGGGCGGATGAAGGCGTCGGGGCTCGACGCCAGGCCGGGCATGCGGGTCTTGTCGCCGAGGATGGAGCCGCCGGTCCGCTGGCTGGACGGGTCCACCGCCAGCACCGCGACGCGATGGCCGGTGTCGACCAGGTGGAGGCCGAAGGCCTCGATGAAGGTCGACTTGCCCACACCGGGGCTGCCGGTGATGCCGATGCGCAGGGCGCCGCCGGCGTCGGGGGTCAGCGCGTCGAGCAGCGCGCCGGCGGCGTCTTGATCGTCGGCCCGGGTGGACTCGACGAGGGTGATGGCGCGTGCCAGCGCCCGCCGGTCGCCGGCGCGGATGCCGGCGGCCAGCTCCTCCTCGGAGGGGGTCACGGAGGGCAGCGGCTCAGAGCAGGTCGAGGACCTGCGCCGCGGCCTTGGGGATGTTGGTGCCGGGGCCGAAGATGGCGACCACGCCGGCCTGCTCGAGCGCCGCGTAGTCCTGCGGCGGGATCACGCCACCGCACACGACCTTGATGTCGGGGCCGCCGGCCTCGGCCAGCGCCGCGACCAGTTGGGGCACGAGGGTCTTGTGCCCGGCGGCCTGGCTCGACACGCCCACCACGTGGACGTCGTTCTCGACCGCGTCCCTGGCGACCTCGGCGGGGGTCTGGAAGAGGGGGCCGACGTCGACGTCGAAGCCGAGGTCGGCGAAGGCGGTGGCGATCACCTTGGCGCCGCGGTCGTGGCCGTCCTGGCCCATCTTGACCACGAGGATGCGGGGGCGCCGGCCCTCGCGCTCGGCGAAGGCGTCGACCTGGGAACGGATCTCGGCGAAGCCCTCGTCCCCCTCGTAGGCGCCGCCGTACACGCCCGAGATGGTACGGACCTCGGCCTGGTGGCGACCGAAGACCTCCTCCATGGCCGCGGACATCTCGCCGACGGTGGCGCGGGCGCGGGCGGCGTCGATGCACAGGGCCAGCAGGTTGCCGTCGCCCCGGGCCCCCTCGGTGAGAGCGGTCAGCGCAGCCTGGCAGGCGGCGTCGTCGCGCTCGGCCCGCAGGCGCTCGAGGCGGGCGACCTGCTGCTCACGGACCTTGGTGTTGTCGATGTCGAGCACGTCGACCTGCTCGGGGTGCTCGGCCACGTACTTGTTGACGCCGACCACGATCTCGTCGCCCCGGTCGACCCGGGCCTGGCGGCGGGCGGCGCTCTCCTCGATGGCCAGCTTCGGCATGCCGGAGGCGACTGCCTTGGTCATGCCGCCGAGCCCCTCGACCTCCTCGATGAGCGCCCAGGCCTTGTCGACGAGGGCGTCGGTGAGGGCCTCGACGTAGTAGCTGCCCCCGAGGGGGTCGACCACGTGGGTGACGCCGGTCTCCTCGGCGAGGATCAGCTGGGTGTTGCGGGCGATGCGGGCCGAGGCGTCGGTCGGCAGGCCGAGGGCCTCGTCGAAGGCGTTGGTGTGCAGGCTCTGGGTGCCGCCGAGCACCGCGGCCATGGCCTCGTAGGCGGTGCGGATGACGTTGTTGTACGGGTCCTGCTCGGTGAGCGACACGCCCGAGGTCTGGCAGTGGGTGCGCAGCATCAGCGAACGAGGGTCCTTCGGCTCGAACTGCGACATCACCCGGTGCCACAGGATGCGGGCGGCGCGCAGCTTGGCCACCTCCATGAAGAAGTTCATGCCGATGGCGAAGAAGAACGAGAGCCGCGGCGCGAACCTGTCCACGTCGAGCCCGCGGGCCAGCGCGGCGCGCACGTACTCGAGGCCGTCGGCGATGGTGAAGGCGAGCTCCTGCTCGGCCGTCGCGCCCGCCTCCTGCATGTGGTACCCGGAGATCGAGATCGAGTTCCACTTCGGCATCTTCTCGGCGGTGAAGGCGATGATGTCCGCCACGATCCGCATGCTCGGCTCGGGCGGGTAGATGTAGGTGTTGCGGACCATGAACTCCTTGAGGATGTCGTTCTGGATGGTCCCCGCGAGCTGCTCGGTGGGCACGCCCTGCTCCTCGCCGGCCACGACGAAGCAGGCCAGCACCGGCAGCACGGCGCCGTTCATGGTCATGGAGACGGACATCTCGTCGAGGGGGATGCCGTCGAAGAGGATCTGCATGTCCTCGACCGAGTCGATGGCCACGCCGGCCATGCCCACGTCGCCCTCCACCCGGGGGTGGTCGCTGTCGTAGCCCCGGTGGGTGGCGAGGTCGAACGCCACCGACAGGCCCTTCTGGCCGGCGGCGAGGTTGCGCCGGTAGAAGGCGTTGGACTCCTCGGCGGTGGAGAAGCCGGCGTACTGGCGGATGGTCCAGGGCCGGTTGGCGTACATGGTCGCCCGCACGCCCCGCACGAAGGGCTCGGCGCCGGGCAGGGTGCCCAGGCCCTCGACGCCCTCGAGGTCGGCCTCGGTGTAGAGCGGGGCGATGGCGATGCCCTCGGGGGTCTCCCAGGTGAGGGTGTCGGGGTCGGCGCCCTTGAGGTCCTTGCCGGCCGCCGCCCGCCAGTCGTCCAGCCGCGCCTTGGCTTCGTCGCTCATCACACTGGCTCCTCCTGCGTCGGAGCGGCTGCGCCATCGGGTTCGTCGGTGGGGCTGCTCCGCTCCGCTCCGCAACGTCGATCCATGTCCGTCAGCGTACGGTTTGGCGTGGTGCCGCCCGAAGTCGACCGTGGCGTCAGAGCGCGGCGATCGGCAGGAACCAGAGGTCGTCGTCGTGTTGGAACGACCGCGGTCCGGTGTGGAACACGATGCCTCGGCGAAAGAGCGGACCGAGGCGGTCGGCGAGCCAGCGCAGGTGCCGGGCGTCGGACCGGCCGGGGGCGGCCGTCGCCTTCACCTCGCAGGCGATGACGGAGCCGTCCGGGTGCTCGACGATCAAGTCGACCTCGTGCTCGCCGTTGGTGTCCCGGAGGTGCAGGAGGCGGGCACGGGGCGCGGTCAGCTCGACGAGGGGGCGGAGTTGGGCGGCGACGTAGGTGTCGAGCAGGCGACCGAGCACGTCGATGTCGCGGGTCGCCGTGCGCTCGTCGACGCCCAGCAGCGGCCCGAGCAGTGAGGGCTCGGTCAGGTAGCGCTTGGGGCGCTTCGCCAACCGGTTGAGCCGGTTCCCGAGGTAGGGCGGCACCCGCTCGGTCACCATGAGGGCCTCGAACACGCCGTCGTAGGCCGCGATGGTGGCCCGGTCGAGGCCGGTCGCCTCGATCAGGCGCTCGACGGCCGGGATCCCGCCGCTCGACGCGGCGATGGCGCGGAGCGCCGTGCGCAACATCGCCGGATTGCGACGCGGGCTGACGGTCTCGACGTCGCGGGTGACGAGTTGATCGACGTAGGCGTCGAGCAGACGAGACCGCTTGGCGGCGGAGCCCGCCATCGCGACCTGGGGCAGACCACCCCGGAGGGCTCGGTCGACGTAGACCCGGAAGTCCGGGGCATCCCTGATGGTGGGCATGGCGGCCCCCGGATCCATGGCGAGGTCGAGCAGGGTGGTCTCCTCGTGACCCCGACCCTCCAGTTCGCGTTGGGTCAGACCCCACATCGCCAGCCGCACGATGCGACCCGTTCCTGCCCATCCGGTGGTGACGAGATCGGACCGCGCCGAGCCGGTCAGCACGAACTGGCCGGCGGTGAAGTCGAGGTCGACGGCCCGCTTCACCGCGCCGAGCACCTCGGGGGCGAGCTGCCACTCGTCGATGAGCAGGGGGCGGGGCCCGGCAGCGATCGCGACATCGGGATCGGCGGTGACCACCCCGCGCTCGTTCGGGCGGTCGAGGCGTAGCGTCGTCGCCGCGTGGCGACTCGCCGTCGTGGTCTTGCCGCATCCCCGGGGCCCGACGACGAGCACGGCGGGGACCCCGTCGACGGGGCCGAGGGCGTCCCGGAGCACCCCGTCCAACCGGCGGGGAAGGTAGTCCATGGTCAGACTTTAGCAGCCGATACAGTCGGCATTTAGCAGGATCAAGAGTCCGGGAAATGCCCACCGGGCCGCGGCAGCGTACGGTTTGGCGTGATGCCGCCCGACGTCGATCTCTTCACCTTCGAGGGGGTGCGCCTCGTGGTCGACGGCATCACCGTGCTCGACGGCGTCGATGCCCGTATCCCCGACGAGGGGCTCACCGCGATCGTCGGGCCCTCGGGGTCGGGGAAGTCCACCCTCCTGCGCCTCTGCAACCGCCTGGAGGTGCCCACCGGGGGCCGGGTGCGCTTCCGGGGCGACGACCTCGCCGAGGTCGACCCGCTGCACCTGCGACGGCGGGTCGGCATGGTCTTCCAGCGCCCGACGCTGTTCCCGGGCACGGTGGGCGACAACCTCGCGGTCGCCGAGCCGGGGATCCCTGAGGAGGCGGCCGCCGACGCCCTGCACCGGGCCGGCCTCGACGGGTCCTTCCTGACCCGGACCGCCGACGACCTGTCGGGCGGCGAGGCCCAGCGGGCCTGCCTGGCCCGGACGCTCGTCACCCGCCCGGAGGTACTGCTCATGGACGAGCCCACCTCCGCCCTCGACGAGGAGAGCACCCGGGTGCTCGAGCACCTCGGCATCGACCTGGCCGACAGTGGTGTCCCCGTGCTCTGGGTCACCCACGACCCCCACCAGGTCGACCGCATCGCCGACCGCCGCCTGCGCATGGAGCGGGGCCGGGTGATCGAGGGCGGAGTCGGGTCGTGACCGCGCTCGTGACCGCCGTCGCCGTGGTCCTCGCCGCCTCGTCGTCGGACCCCGCCGGAGACGTCACCTGGGCGGGCCTGGCCGCGTCGCTCCTGCTGGTGGCGGTGGCGGTCGGCCTGTCGTGGTGGCGGGGCTACGGCCTGGAGCGCCCGATCCTGTGGGCGTCGCTGCGGGCCATCGTGCAGCTGCTGCTGGTGGGCCTCGCCCTCACGGTGATCATCGATCCCGACGCGCCGCTGTGGCTGTCGTGGGCGTGGGTGGTGTTCATGGTCTGGTTCGCGTCGGTGGTGGTGACCCGCCGGGCGCCGGAGGTGCCGGGCCTGCTCCCGATCGCCCTGGCCGCGACCGGGGCCGCCGCGGCGGTGAGCCTGGGCGTCATCTTCGGCTTCGGCATCTTCCCGGTCGAGGGCCGGGCCATCGTGCCCCTCGCGGGGATGATGATCGGCAACTCCATGACCGCCACCGTGGTGGCGTCCCGGCGGGTGGTGGGGGAGTTGAGCGACAAGCGGGCCGAGGTCGAGGCCCGCCTCGCCCTGGGACAGCCGTGGACGGTCGCCTCCCGCCCGTACACCCGCTCGGCGGTGCGCACCGCGCTCATCAGCCAGGTCGAGACCACCAAGGCCGTCGGCCTGGTCTTCCTCCCCGGCGCCATGACCGGCCTCATCCTCGCCGGGGTCGACCCCGTCGACGCCGTCCTCGTCCAGGCCGCGGTGATGTACCTGATCCTCGGCGCGGCGGCGACCACCGTCACCGTCGTGAGCATCGGCCTGACGAGGAAGCTCTTCACCCCCGACCACCGCCTCGTCCGCCTCGCCCGCAGGGTGTGATCGCCCTCCGGTCCGGATCCTTGCGCGGTCCTCTCAGGTGAGGCCGGCGGAGGCCCTGATCTCGTCGAGCGACTTGAAGAGCTGGAGCGGGTGGATCGGGGACTCGACGAAGCCGAAGCGGCGGTAGAAGGCCCGGGCCTCGTCGTCGATGGCGTCGACCAGGAGTGCTCGGGCGCCGATCAGGTCGGCGCCGCTCACGGCGCTGAGCAGCGCCTCACGCAGGAGCTCTGCCCCCCAACCGAGACCCTGGTACTCGGTGTCGATGGCGAAGCGGCCCATCCGCACGACGGGAACGGGCTCGGGCGCTCTGCGACCTACCGATGCAGGCGTCTGCTCCCTGCGCACGCTGCCGGCCGACAGGCAGTAGTAGCCGGCGATTCGATCACCCTGGTCGTCGTCGAGCAGGAGGTAGGTGACGGCGTCACGCGACTCCATGCTCTGGCGGGCCTGGGTGGCGAGCCACCGGTCGAGCGAGGGCTCGCCGCAGGAGAACGACGCCCGCTGCTCCCTGGTGGGCGAGGCGCGGTCGTAGCGGGCCAGGCGCACGCCCGGTTCAGCGGGCGATCCGCTGCGGCCGAGCGAAGAGCTCGACCAGTCGTGGGTCCGGTCGAGCAGGCTCGTCGAGCACGCGGGTGAACTCGTCCCACGTGTCCTCGTCGAGCACGAAGTCGCGCTGGTCCGCCAGCAGTTGGTGGGCTCGATCGATCGCCGACGACGTGAGGAACTCGCTGACCGATTGACCCGACTGCGCCGCCGCGCGACGGATGAGCTCGTCGTCGGTGGCGCGGAGGCGCAGGTTCAGGCGGGCGTCCTTCGTGGAAGCAGGCATGTGCGACCTCACCGGAGAGGACCAGCACGGCGCTGGCACCGTCCGTACGGCAATACTGTATGTACATCCGGCACCCATACACAACCCCTGACGGCCGGTGTCGTAGCGACCCGGAGGCGGTACCCGCCTCACCCGCGAGTCCTCCTGAGGCGCGCTTGTAGGCTGCCGGCCGTGGCGACGAGGCTCGTGATCATCGGTGGGGGGCCCGCGGGCAACCAGGCGGCCACCCAGGCGGCCAAGCTGGGCGCCGAGGTCACAGTCATCGAGCGCGACATCGTCGGCGGCGCCGCCCACCTGTGGGACTGCATCCCCTCCAAGGCCATGATCGCCAGCGGCGGGGCCCTGTCCCAGGTGCACCAGGCCCGGGGCATGGGCCTCACCGAGGTGAACGCCAGCCTCGACTCGGAAGCCCTGCGCGAGCGCAACGCCGCCATCGAGGGCCGCCTCGAGCGCTCCATCACCGGGTTGCTCGAGAGCCAGGACGTGCGCCTCATCCGCGGCACCGGCCGCCTGGTCGGGCCCCACGAGGTGGTGGCCGACACCGAGGACGGCCCCGTCGAGCTCGAGGCCGACGCGGTCCTGCTCTCCACCGGCAGCCGGCCCCGCATCCCCGAGTGGGCGCCGGTCGACGGTCATCGGGTGCTCACGACCCGCGACGCCTACCCGCCGCCCACCATGCCCGAGCACCTCGTGGTGATCGGGTCGGGCGTGACCGGCGTGGAGTTCGTGCACATGTTCTCGTCGTTCGGCTGCGAGGTCACCTTGATCGTCAGCCGCCAGCAGGTGCTGCCCCGCAAGGACCCGGAGGTCGCCGCCGCGCTGGAGGAGAACTTCATCGAGCGGGGCGTCAACCTGCTCATCGGGGCACGAGCCGAGGGCATCGACGTGTCCGACGAAGGCATCACCGTGCGCTGCGACGACGGCCGGCGGCCCTCCGGGTCCCACGCCCTGCTGGCCATCGGCTCCATCCCGAACTCCGACCGGCTCGGCCTCGAGACCGCGGGCGTGCACACCGACGCCGGCGGCTACGTCACCGTCGACCGCCACTGCCGGTCGAACGTGCCCCACATCTACGCCGCCGGCGACCTCTCCGGGAAGCTCCCGCTGTCGTCGGTGGCGTCCATGCAGGGCCGCAAGATCGCCGAGCACGTCATGGGCCTCTACACGCGGGCCCACAAGCACCTCGACTACGACAAGGCCGCCTCGGCCATCTTCACCGAGCCCGAGATCGCCGACGTGGGCCTGGCCGAGGCCGACGCCTTCGCCGAGGGCCGCAAGGTGCGGGTCACCAAGGTGCCGTTCTCGTCGAACGCCAAGGCCCTGATCCTCGACGACCCCCGCGGCTTCGTGAAGATCATCTCCGACCCCGCCACCGGCGTGGTGCTGGGCGGCTCGATCGTGGGGCGCAACGCCGCCGAGCTCATCTCGGTGATCGCCCTGGCGGTCACCGCCGGCCTGCGGGTGAGTGACATCCACGAGAGCCTCTTGGTCCATCCCGCCCTCGCCGAGGCGCTCGCGGAGGCGGCCGAGTGAGCGCACGGCACGACGGCGGCACGCCGGGCGACGACGACGAGTCCCTCGACCGCTGGGAGGACGAGCTCGCCGACCTCGACTGGGACGAGGACGAGTTCGACCTCTCGAACGAGGACGAGGACGGCGAGGTGCCGCTCGACGACGAGGGGCGGCCACTGCGCGGCACCGGGTCCCTCGCCCCCGTCTGGCAGCGCGCCATCGCCCGGCTGGTCGACGTCTTCATCATCTTCAACGTGGCGGGCTTCCTCGCCTACGTGATCGTGCGGCCCGCCGAGGACGACACCGGGCTCCTGACCACCGTCGCCTTCGCCGGCGTCTTCTGGGTGATCGCCGGTGTCTACGAGGCGGGCATGGTGGCCTGGAAGGGCCAGACGCTCGGCAAGCTGCTCCTGCGCATCGAGGTGGTGCGGCGCACCGACGGGGCCCGACCCACGCCCGGCGAGGCCGCGGTCCGGTACGCGGTGCCGACGGTCTGGTTGCTGCTGCCCCTGCCGCTGATCGGCCAGCTCCTGTGGATGGTCGTGTACCTGAGCGCGATCCCGAACACCCGCCGTCAGGGCTGGCACGACAAGGCGGCGTCGACCCTGGTGGTGGTGGTCTGATGGCCGCGCTGCTCCCCGAGCCGCCCGTCCCCGCGGTGCTCCAGGAGGACGAGGACCTCCGCACCTACAACAGCTTCATCATCCTCGGCTCGATGCGGTCGGGCACGACCTTGCTGGCCCAGTGCCTCAACGCCCACCCGCAGCTCGTGGTGCCCGACGAGACCGACTTCCTCGTCCCTGCGGCCTTCCTCGTGGACCGCATCCCCGACCCCGTCCTCGGCCGCCGCCTGGTCAGCGAGCTGATCTGCGGGTCGGCCCGGTACGCGGACAGCATCGGCCGCTACGTGCCGCCGGCGCGCGTCTGGGAGATCGTGCACTCGGCGTCGTACGACGCGCCGAGCATCATCGTCTCGCTCTACCACGAGGTGGCGAGGGTGGCCGGCGTCCCGGTGGCGGGGGACAAGTCCCCGAACGACCTCCAGTTCCTGCGGGTCCTGGTGGACAGCCGCCTGTTCATGTTCGTGAAGGTGATCCACATCGTCCGCGACGTGCGTGACGTCATGGTCTCGATGCACAAGCTGGGGTGGATCCCGCGCCTGCGCTACGGCTACCCCCGGTTCTGGTCGTCGGACAACATCTTCGCCAACAACCGCCTCCAGGGCTCCGAGGAGCGCTACCACCTCCTGCGCTACGAGGACCTGGTCCGCGACCCCGAGACCGAGCTGGCCGCCTGCTGTGCCCACCTCGGCGTCGAGTTCGACCCCGCCATGATCGACGTCGAGCGCCGCAAGGTGGCCTCGAACCACCCCGACCTGCCCCACCACGCCCGCACCTTCGGGGCCATCGACCAGGCCGGGATCGGCGCCTACCAGGACGCCTTCGACGACGAGGAGCTGGCCCACGCGGAGCGCCTCGGGGCCGAGGGGCTGCGTCGGTTCGGCTACCTCGGGTGAATGGTGGGCCGGCGGCGGCGTGCCGTAGCCTGTGACGATCATGCGTCGTTCAACTGAGGGCCGTGACGCGGCCCGGGTCGGCTGACCCGTGGCCACCGCGACCGCACCATCCGGCGTCAAGCTCTCCTCGAAGCTGCCCTTCGTCGAGCTGTGGACGTACCGCACGCTCATCGTCAACCTGACCGAGCGCGAGTTCAAGGCCAAGTACAAGAAGTCCGTCCTGGGCTGGCTCTGGTCGCTGCTGAACCCGCTGTCGACCCTGGCGGTGTTCACCCTCGTCTTCGGAACGTTCCTCGGGGGCCAGGCCCCCGAGTCGGCCAACGGCACCACGCTGTTCGCGGTCTACCTGTTCACCGGCCTGGTGGTCTGGAACATGTTCGCCAACACGGTGAACGGCTCGATCCAGGCCCTCAACATGAACGCCTCGCTGCTCAAGAAGGTCTATTTCCCCCCGGAGTGCCCGGCGGTGGCCAACGTCCTGGCGGTGCTGGTGCAGGCCGCCATCGAGACCGCGATCTTGATGGTCGTCCTGATCGCGCTCGGCAACGTGTCGTGGACGTTCCTGCTCTGGCCGGCGCTCGTCGTCCTGGTGATCGCGTTCTCGATCGGGCTCGGCCTGGTCCTGAGCCTGGCCAACGTCTACTACCGCGACGTCGAGTACCTGATCTCCATCTTCATGCAGCTCCTCTTCTACTGCACCCCGATCGTGTGGAACGTGAACGTGGTGGGCGAGAAGGAGCTCGGCCCCTTCAGCATCGCCACGCTCCTGAAGTTCAACCCCATCGCCTCCTACGTCGGCGCCGCCCGCGACCTCGTGTGGTACCTCGAGGTGCCGTCGCTGAACCGGTGCCTCGCCTGCCTGTTCTGGGCGGTCGCGTCCCTCGTGATCGGCTGGTACGTCTTCCGCAAGTACTCCGTCAACGTGAGCGAGGAGCTGTGAGCCCGAGGAACGAGGGCGTGGGCCCCGGCCTGCGTGGCCCGAACGCAGGACGAGCGGCCCGGCGAGGTACGAGCCAGGAGCGGGAGAGGTGAGCGCCTACGAGCCGGGGTCGCCGGCGATCCAGGTCGAGCACGTCTCGAAGGAGTTCCGGCTCTACAACGAGAAGCCGATGCACCTGAAGGACCGCGTCACCCGTGGCTCGAAGGCGCGCTACGAGATGTTCACCGCCCTCGACGACGTGTCGCTGACCATCCCCCACGGCACGATGTACGGCCTCGTGGGCCACAACGGCTCGGGCAAGTCGACCCTGCTGCGCATGATGGCGAACATCTACCGGCCCACCAGCGGGCGGGTGGTCACCCACGGCCGGATCTCGGCGCTGCTCGAGCTCGGCGCCGGCTTCCATCCCCAGCTCTCGGGCCGGGAGAACATCTTCCTCAACGCCTCGATCCTGGGCCTCGGCCGGCGGGAGATCGCCAGCAAGGTCGACGAGATCATCGAGTTCGCGGGCCTCGAGAAGTTCATCGACACCCCGGTCAAGGTCTACTCGAGCGGCATGTACGTCCGCCTCGGCTTCTCCGTGGCGGTCAACGTGAACCCCGAGATCCTGCTGATCGACGAGGTCATCGCGGTCGGCGACGAGGCCTTCCAGCGCCGCTGCTTCGACCACCTCTACTCCCTCCGCCAGAAGGGGGTGACCATCGTGATGGTGACCCACAACATGGGCCTGGTGCAGACCATGTGCGACAACGCCGCGTGGCTGGAGAAGGGCAAGCTCCTCCACGAGGGCAAGGCGGTCAAGGTGACCAAGGAGTACCTGAAGAAGGTCAACGACCAGGAGGGCGAGCGCTTGGGCGAGGCCGGCGGCCGCCGGGTCGGTGCCCTGGGCCGGCCGTCCGGCACCGGCGAGATCAAGGTGGAGAAGGTCGACTACATCAGCGCCCGCCTCAAGCCCACACCGGTGGGGGCCACCGGCGACCCACTGGTCGTGCGCCTGCACTACACCTGCACCGAGCCCGTCGAGAACCCGGTGTTCAAGCTCGGCTTCCACCACGACGGTGGGGCCCTGGTGGGTGAGCCCAGCACCAAGCTGGCCGAGTTCGAGACCGGCACCCTCGAGGGCGAGGGGACGATCTACTACAAGATGCCGTCGCTGCCGCTCGTGCCGGGCGACTACCACCTGAGCGTCACCGTCACCGACAGCCACTCGCTGCACCGCTTCGACCACCACGAGCGGGAGTTCCTCCTGCACGTGCAGCCGGGCCGCAGCAACGAGAAGGCCGGGTTCGTCGACCTCGGCGGCGAGTGGACCTTCCCCAAGCACACCGGCAGCGCCAAGGCCGCGCTGGCCGAGGCCACCGCGGCGAAGGCGGCGGCCAAGGCCGCGGCCGCCGCCGAGCGCCAGGCGGAGGATCAGGCTGTCGGTTGAGTCGGGGGACCGGGGGGCGCCGACCCCACCGGGGCCGGGCGTGCTCGTGCTCGGCATGCACCGCAGCGGCACGTCCGCGCTGACCCGCGCCCTCGGGCTGCTGGGGCTCGGCACGGGCCGGCGCGGCGCGCTCATGGAGGCGGCGCCGTCCAACCGCTCGGGGCACTGGGAGATCACCGCGCTCACCGAGTGCAACGACCGCCTGCTGCGCGAGCTGGGTGGACGGTGGTCCGGTCCGCCCGCCGACCTCGCCGGCGTGGTGACGGCGGCAGCCGGGCCCCTCGGGGCCGAGGCCCGCGGCTTGGTCGCCGAGCTGTTGCCGGCCGGCCCGTGGACCTGGAAGGACCCCCGGCTGTGCCTCACGCTGCCGTTCTGGCAGGAGGTCCTGGGGGGTCGCCCGCCCGCGGTGGTGTGCCTGCGGAACCCGCTCGAGATCGCGGCCTCGCTCGAGCAGCGCAACGGGTTCTCCCCGGCCTACGGGGTGGCCCTCTGGGAGCGCTACCTGCGCTCGCTCTGGCCCGTGCTGGCCGGTCGCCCCGTGCTCGTCGTCGACTACGACGAGGTCCTGGGTGCGCCGGAGGGTGTCGTCGACCGGCTCGCCGGCTTCGTCGCCGACCACGCGGGCACGACGCCCACCGACGATGCGAGGAGGGCGGCGACGGCGTCCCTCGACGACGGTGAGCGTCACCACGACGTCGACGACGGTGCACTGGCAGGGCACCCGGCGGTCAGCGCCGCCCAACAGGCGCTGTTCGATCGCTCGCGGGCCGTCGTGGGTCGCCACGACGCCCTGCCGGCCGTCGATGTCGGTGAGGAGACCCCCGGCCTGCAACTCGCCTTCGACGAGCACCGGCGCATGAGCGAGTTCGAGGACGAGAACATCCGCCTGCGCGCCGGCATGGACGAAGCCCGCGCCGGCCTCGACCGCCAGACCCTGTTCTTCCACCAGGAGCTCGAGCGCCGCAGTGCGGAGGCATCGGCCCTGGCCACCGACGTCATGGCCGCGCGCGACCAGATCACCGAGCTCCAGGCCACCCTCGACCGCATGCGGGGGCGGCTGCCCATCCGGGCGTACCTGGCGGTCCGCCGGCGGCTCCCCGGCGGGGGCTGACCGATGCGTCTCGTCATGACGCTCCTCGTCCGTGACGAGGAGGACATCGTCCGCGCCAACCTCGACTTCCACCTCGCCCAGGGCGTCGACTTCGTGATCGCCACCGACAACCGCTCGGAGGACGGCACCGTCGCCATCCTCGAGGAGTACGAGGCCCGTGGCGTGCTCCGCCTCCTCCACGAGCCCGACGACGACTACGCCCAGGGTCGCTGGGTCACCCGCATGGCCCGCCTGGCCGCCACCGAGCACGGGGCCGACTGGGTGATCAACAACGACGCCGACGAGTTCTGGTGCCCCCACGAGGGCGATCTCCGCACGGTGCTCCAGTCCGTGCCCGCCGACACCGATGCCGTGCTCGTGCCCCGGTACAACTTCGTCGTTCCTGCCGAAGGCCCCGGTGGTCGGGCCAGCGCCGATGCCGGCCCCCGCCCGTTCTTCGAACGCATGACCGTCCGCTACGCCGAGCCGTACGACCCGATCAAACGGGGACCGGTGCAGCCCAAGATGGCGCACCGGGCCCACCCCCAGGCCCGCGTGCTCCAAGGCAACCACGACGTCCAGTGGCCCGGCCGCGGTGCCGTGGCCGACGACGCTCCCATCGAGATCCTGCACTTCCCGATCCGGACCGAGGCCCAATTCGCCAACAAGATCGCCAAGGGGGGCGCGGCGTACGAGCGTAACGCCGACGTCCCGGAGCGCTACGGTCGCCGCTGGCGGCAGTTGCTCGAGGCGCAGAGGCGGGGCGAGTTCGGTGACGTGTACGCGGGCGTGGTGTTGGACGACGAGGCCGTGGCCGAGGGCCTGGCACGCGGCGAGCTGGTGCGCGACCGACGTCTGAGCGACGCCATGGAGGCGACGACGTGAAGCGTGCCCGGCGGGCGATGACAACCAGTGCGGCAGCCGCGGGTCGGCGTACGATCTCGGGCACGATACGGGGCGTCGATGGCCGCTGCGTGAACGCGCTGGTCAGCCTGGTCCATCGCAACCGGGCGGGGCAGCCTGTGCGCATCGACGGCTCCGTCAACCCCGCCTGACCAGCGGCGCGGCGCCGACGGCACGCCCCGCCGCGTCCCGTCCCCGCATCGACCGGCAACGCTGTCCGACACCATTGCCGTTCGGGGGCGACCGGACTGGCGTCAGATGGTGAAGCCGAAGCGGCGCACCGCCTCGACCTGCTCCTCGGTGAACGGATGGTCGAGGTGGTCGCGCCAACGACCGCTCGACGCGGGCGTCTGGACCTTGGCCGCGATGGCCGGGAGCTGGTCACCGGGCTCGACGCCGGCGAACTCGAGCAGGCGGTGCAGCTCACCCTCGGGGTCGGCGCACAGGTCGTCGAAGCGCAGGAAGAGGAACCGGTCGCCGAGGCGGTCGCCGAGGTCGAGCGCCCGCCGGGTCATGTGGATCCAGTAGCCGAGCTGCGACGCGGCCTCGGCGTCGGGCCCTTCGCCCTCGGGGAACGGAAACCCGAACTGGTCGCCGAAGTTGCGGAGCTGGTTCTTGTTCTCGCTGTAGGCCATGTCGAGGCCGTGGCGGGCCACGTAGACGAAGCGCAGGGCGGGGAAGTGGTCGATGAGCTGGGGGAGGAAGAGGTGGCTGTTCGGCTCCTTCCAGCCCCAGGCCGCGGCCCGGCGACGCTCGGCTCGGGGCCGGCGGGCGAAGGCGGCCCGCACCCGTTCGGCCGACTCCCGCCGACCCACGGTCGGGTCGTGGTCGATGATGACGCGCCCGAGGCGGGTGAGGTCGGCCGGGGTGAAGGGCCGGTCCCGGGAGTACCGGGTGAAGGTGGCCAGGTGGCGGCGGACCGCCGGGTCGCCCGCGGTGGCGAACCAGCGGGGCCGCTTGAACAGGGCGGTGAAGACGAGGTTGTCGAGGGCGGCGTTGAAGAGCCGGCCCATGTCGACACCGGCGTCTCGGAGGGCCACAGCGTACACCCGGGTCCCGCTGCCCCCCAGCCCCCCGATCACCAATGGCCTTGTGGCTCCTTCGTCGCCACCCCTTCGGGATCCGGTTCGTCGGTGCGGCTGCTCCGCTCCGCTTCGCAGCGTCGCCGGTTCCTCGGTGGCTCCTTCGTCGCCACCCCTTCGGGATCCGGTTCGTCGGTGCGGCTGCTCCGCTCCGCTCCGCAACGTCGCCATCGCGCTAGCGATCCCCGGGTGGCTCGCCGGGGAGGCGGAAACGGGGCGGCTCGAGGTCGCACTGCGTCGGGATCGTCCCGAGGAAGTGGGGGCGGCGGGCCACCGTCTCGTAGGGCACGCCCCGGATCTGCTCGTACTCGGCGGCGAAGGCCCCGAAGGGGTGGGCCTCGTCGGGGTTGCGGGCCGAGTTGGTGGCCACCCCGCCGTGCATCTGGTGGAACGTGGCCTCGCCGAGCAGCATCACCGGGTCGACGGTCGGGTCGAGGCGGGCCCGGTTCATCACGTCGAGGTTCACCAGACCGCCTCCCGGCGACCGGAAGGCCTCGTCGTACCCGCCCATGCGCTCGTACTGGGCCCGTGAGAGGGCCACGCAGTTGCTCTCGGCGAGGTCCGAGAAGAAGCCTTCCTTGCTCGACGGCGCCACCGTGGCGATGCGGTAGAGCTCGTAGCCGTCCCGCTCCCACGGCACCGAGGCCAGCAGGGCGTCCTCGTCGGCGGTGGTCCAGCCGGCGGCGATGGCCTCGTTCTGCACCTGGTGCCCGAGGTGCATGCCGAGGGTGTAGACGAACGGGTTGTCGAACGCACGGAAGGCGCGTTCGGTGGTCGCCAGGATGCCCGGGGAGAGGATGCGGGCGCCGTCGATGCACAGCATCACCCGCTCACCCGAGCCCTGGGCGACCGCGTGGTTGAGCGCCGCCGCCGGCGAGGGCCACTCGGGGTCGAACCAGAGATGGCGGAAGTTGGGGCCGAACGAGGCCACCGTGGCGGGGTCGAGCGGGGCGGGGGAGCCGTTGTCGACCACGAGCACCTCGTAGTGGTCGGCGTCCACCCCCTGGTACGCCGGCGTCAGCGAGTGCAGCGTCCGGGGCGCCTCACGGCGCATGTCGTAGACGTTGACGACGACGGTGAGCCGGGCCCCCATGGCCTCAGGCGAGGTCGCCGGCGAGTTCCCGCAGCCGGTCGTGGAGCGCGGCGAGCTCGGTGGGCAGGTCGGCGTCGTCGACGGGGCCGTGGTGGCGGAGCTCCTCGGTGAAGAAGCCCGGCCGCTCGGGGAGGGCGAGCGCCTCGGCGATTCGGGCCACCCCGGCGGCGTAGGCGTCCGGGGGGAGGTCGAACGAGATGAGGGGGAACGGCGCCGCGTCGTGGGCCGCCACCAGGCGCTCGTTGTAGGCCTGCCAGAGGCGCAGCCCGACCTCGGGGGCGAGCCCGTCGCGCCGTTCGAGCGAGGCGGCCACCGCCAGCGGGTGGCGGAACGTCCCGACGAGCTCCAGGTCGGGCAGGCCCTCCTGCCAGAAGGGCAGGGTGAGCAGGGTGCGCGGGTCCTTGAAGCCCCACCGCCAGTCGGCGGCGTGGGCGGCGACGACCGCGGCCCGCTGGGTGCGGAAGTCGTCGTCCCACACGAGGTGGTCGGGCGGGCGGTCCCACGCACCACCGTTGTGCTCGAGCAGGCGGTCGTTCAGGTCCCGCACCGCGAGGCTCTCGCGGTTGCCCTTGCGGTTGTGCTGGGCCTGGGTGACGACCTCGCCGAGGTGCAGGCCCGCCTCCTCGAGCGAGCCGGCGAGGCTGCTCGTGCCACTGCGGTGCATGCCGAGCACCGCGACGGGAGGGGCCATCGTCTAGTCGATGGTCGCCACGATGTCGCCGGCGCCGACCGAGTCGCCGGCGCTGACCTTGATCTCGCTGACCGTGCCGGCCTTGTCGGCGTTGATGTTGTTCTCCATCTTCATGGCCTCGAGCACACAGAGGGCCTGGCCCTCCTCCACCTCGTCACCCACCGCGACGAGCACCTTGACGATCGTGCCCTGCATCGGCACGGTCACCTTTCCGGCGCCGGCGCCACCACCGCTCGACGCGTTGGCGGCGCGCCGGGGACGGGCCGACGCGGTACCGCTGCCGGCGGCGGCCACGGCCACGCCGGCGGCCTCGGGAGCCCACACGCTGACCGCGAACCGGCGCCCGTTGACCTCGACGTCGACGTCGCGCCGCACTTTGGGGGCCTCGCCCTCGCCGGCGGGCGCGGGAGCGGCCGGAGCCTTGACCCCGGAGAGGTCGAGGGTCTCCTCGACCCACTTGGTGGAGTGCTCGGCGGCGGCGAAGTCCGGGTGGCTGAGGATGGCCACGTCGGCGGGGATGGTCGTGGCGATGCCCTCGACCTTCATCTCGCCGAGCGCGCGCAGCATGCGGCGGCGGGCCTCCTCGCGGTCGCGACCCCAGGTGACGAGCTTGCCCACGAGGTTGTCGTAGAACTGGCTGATCTCGTCGCCGGACTCGTAGCCGCCGTCCCAGCGGGTGCCGAAGCCGTCCGGCACGACCAGGGTGTCGATGCGGCCGGGGGACGGCAGGAAGCGGCCGCCGGCCGGGTCCTCGGCGTTGATGCGGCATTCGATGGCGTGGCCGCGGCGTTCGATCGAGTCCTGGGTGATGGAGAGGGGCTCGCCGCTGGCGACCCGGATCTGCTCGGCCACCAGGTCGACGCCGACCACCATCTCGGTGACCGGGTGCTCGACCTGGAGCCGGGTGTTCATCTCGAGGAAGTAGAACTCGCCGTCCTGCAGGAGGAACTCGACGGTGCCGGCGTTGACGTAGCCGCAGGCCTGGGCGACGTGGACGCTGGCCTCGCCCATGGCCTGGCGGATCTCGTCCGGGAATGCGGGGGCGGGGCTCTCCTCGATGAGCTTCTGGTGGCGACGCTGGGCCGAGCAGTCGCGCTCGCCGAGCCACACGCAGTTGCCGTGGGTGTCGGCGATGACCTGCATCTCGACGTGGCGGGGCCAGGTCAGGTAGCGCTCGAGGTAGATCTCGTCACGGCCGAAGTAGGCCAGCGCCTCGCGCTGGGCCGACTCGATGGCCGACTCGATCTCGTCGGCGCTGCGCACGACCTTCATGCCGCGGCCGCCGCCGCCGTACGCCGCCTTGATCGCGATGGGGTAGCCGTAATCCTCGCCGAAGGCCCGCACCTGGGCGGGGTCGGTCACCGGGTCGTTGCGGCCCGGCACGCCGTTGACCCCGGCCTTCTCGGCGGCGAGGCGGCTGGAGATCTTGTCGCCCATGACCTCGATGGCCTCGGGGGGCGGGCCGATCCAGGCCACCGAGCCGCTGGCGATGATGGCCCGGGCGAAGTCGGTGTTCTCGGAGAAGAACCCGTAGCCGGGGTGGACCCCGTCGGCGCCGCTGCGCTCGATGGCGGCCATGATGGCCTCGGTGTTGAGGTAGCTCTCGGCCGCGGTCTGGCCGCCGAGGGCGTAGGCCTCGTCGGCGAGGCGCACGTGCAGCGCGTCGCGATCGAGCTCGGAGTACACGGCGACGGTGCCGATCCCCAGCTCACGGCAGGTGCGGATGACCCGGACGGCGATCTCGCCCCGGTTGGCGATCAGGATCTTCGAGAGCACCCCCTATGGTTAGTGCCGTGCCGGGTAGTGATGCCAGCCTCACGCCCCCCTCGGTGCGGGCGGCCGTCGCGGAGACCCGGTTCGCCGACGTCCGTTGGGTCGCCGAGACGGGCTCCACCAACGCGGACCTCGCCACCCTGGCCGCGACGGGCGCCTCGGAGGGCGTCGTGCTCGTGGCCGACCACCAGACCGCGGGGCGGGGCCGGTTGGGACGCACCTGGACGGCGCCGGCAGGGTCGTCGCTGCTGGTCTCGGTGCTGTTGCGCCCGAACCTGCCCGTGGGCCACGCCCACGCCCTGAACACCGCCGTGGCCCTCGCCGCACGCGAGGCGTGCGAGGCGGTCGCCGGGGTGACGCCGGCGCTCAAGTGGCCCAACGACCTCGTGGTGGCGGTTCCCGCCGCGGGAGGCGCCGAGCGCAAGCTCGCCGGAGTGCTCGCGGAGTCCACCCTCCGGGGTGACCACGTGGATGCCGCGGTCGTCGGCCTCGGCCTCAACGTGAACTGGCCGCAGGAGCTGCCCGACGAGATCGCCGGCATCGCCACCGCCCTCAACCACCTGACGGGCGGGGCGGTCGACCGCGCCGAGTTGCTCGCCGCGCTGCTCGTCGGGCTCGATCGTCGCTACACCGTGCTGGGTGCCCCCGGTGGTCGGGCGTCGCTGCGCGAGGAGGAGCACGACGCGTCGGCCACCCTCGGCCGCCGGGTGCGCGTCCTGCGCGCCCACGACGAGCTCGAGGGCGTGGCCGTGGGCTTCACCGACGACGGTGCACTGCGCCTCGAGGTCGACACCGACGTGGTGATCGTCCCCGTCGGCGACGTCGTCCACCTGCGGCCTGCTACCTAGCTCCTCCTTCGTCGGAGCGCCTTCGGCATCCGGTTCACCTGCTCCGCTGCCCGCCTCCGGCGGTCAACCTCACGACAGGTGACCTTGCTCCTCGTTCGTCGGAGCGCCTTCGGCCCACCGCCTAGCTCCTCCTTCGTCGGAGCGCCTTCGGCATCCGGTTCGCCCTCGTCGCTGCCCGCCTCCGGCGGTCAACCTTGCGATCGCGGCGACGCGACGGGCCACCGAGGCTGGCGGCTCGATCGCTGCCGGTCAGTCGAGGGCGGCGGACTCGTAGAGGGGGAGCACCAGGGCGTCGCAGTGCTGGTGGAGCTTGGCCTCGAGGTACGCCGGGTCGAGCTCGTCGAGCACGCGGTGCTTCACCGGGCCCCGGAACTCGTGGGAGCGCCCGAGATCGAGGGTGTCCGACGCGACGCCGGCGAACGCCGCCAGCCGGTCGGCGTGGGTGCGGATGTCGGGCGTGCGCAGCACGAGCAGGCGCTCGGGGGGCACGTGGGCCACGACCTGGGCGTTGAAGCGGGCGTACTCCGAGAAGAACCCGTCGAGCGTCGGCAGGCCGCGGGTCGCGAGCGCCGTCTCCTCGGGGGGATGCCCCGTGGGTGGGCCGTGGCGGAGGGCCCGCAGCTCGAGCCACCGGGGGGAGGCGTAGGTGACCATCTGGTTGATCTTCGAGTCGAGCCACGAGAGGGGCTCGCGCAGGGTGAGCACGTAGCGGGCGTCGGGGTACCGGGGAACCAGCACGTCGATGATCTCGCCGTTCAGGAACGACGAGTCGACCTCGAGGGCGAGCCGGGCATCCTTGGCGTCGAGGTACCGCTCGAGCTCGGCGTCGGCCAGCTCACGGCGGAGCCGGGCCTCGACCAGCGGACGCAGGTCGTGGGCCTCGGGCTCGTGCTCGGCCCGATAGGCGGAGAACAGACCCGCCACCGAGTGGGTGCCGGTCTTCTCGTCGCCGACGCAGAACAGGCGGTCCATCGCGGTCACGCCGACAGCATCACGGGTCGAGCGTGCGGGCGGCCAGCGCGGCCAGCACCGCCGCCGCGGCCTCGGTGTGCGGGCCGGGACAGGAGGGCAGGACCTGGCCGTCCACCTGGGAGATGGGCTGCACGTCGCGGGTGCTGGAGGTCAGGAAGGCCTCGTCGGCCCCGGCGAGGGCCTCGAGGGGGACATCGCACTCGATCGCCCCGGAGGTCTCGAGCACCAGCTCTCGGGTGATCCCGCCGAGGCAGCCGGCCGAGAGCGTGGGGGTCACGAGGCGACCCTCGTGCACGAGGAAGACGTTCGAGCCGGTGCCCTCGCAGAGGAGGCCGACCGTGTTGGGGAAGATCGCCTCGCTGGCGCCCCGCTCATGCGCGTAGGTGAGGGCGACGACGTTCTCCGCGTAGGAGACGGTCTTCAGGCCCGCCACCGCGCTGCGCTCGTTGCGGGGCCACGGCACCGTCACGACGGCGGTGGACGGCGGCCACACGGTGGTGGCGGACGCGGCGATGACCACGGTGGGCAGGACGGTGCCGCGATCGGACCCGAGCGGGCCGGGACCGCCGGTGACCGTGGTGCGGAGGCGACCGGTTCCCGGGCCGTTGGCGTGGATGACCGCGTCGATGGCGGCGGCGAGCTCCTCGTCGGTGTAGGGCAGGGTGATCCGCAGGCCTCCCGCCGACCGGCGGAGGCGCGCCAGGTGACGGCGGAGGGCGAACGGCACGCCGTCGACGACCTTGGTGGTCTCGAACACGCCGTCGCCCACCAACAGGCCGTGGTCGAACGGGGAGACCCGCGCGTCGCCCGCCCGGCACAGCGTGCCGTCGATCCACACCACCGACTCGTCGAGCAGGCTCATGCGCCCACCTCCCTTGCTGTCACCTCGCGCCTCCGGTCCTGGTTCATGCGCTCACCGGCGAGGGGTGGGCCGAGGCCACCCGCAGGAGGCGGCGGGCCTTCAGCTCGGTCTCCTCCCACTCGCCCTCGGGCGTCGAGTCCCACGTGATCCCGCCCCCGGTGCCGAAGTGCAGCTCGCCGTCCTCGGTCCAGAAGGTGCGGATGGCGACGTTGAGCTCGCCGAGGCGGCGGTCGGCGTCGACCCAACCGACCGCCCCGCAGTACACGCCCCGACCCACCGGCTCGAGGCGCCCGATGTGATCGAGCGCGGCCAGCTTGGGTGCCCCGGTGACCGAGCCCGGTGGGAAGGTGGCGTCGAACAGGTCGGCCCAGCCCCGTCCCGGCCGGAGGCGGCCCGTCACGGTGCTGACGAGGTGCACCAAGCCGGGGTGGGGCTCGACCTCCAGCAACCCGGGGACCTCGACCGAGCCCCACTCGCACACCCGGCCGAGGTCGTTGCGGACGAGGTCGACGATCATCACGTTCTCGGCGCGGTCCTTGGGGAGGAGCCCGGCCGCGGTGGCGGCGGTGCCCTTGATGGGTGAGCTGGCCACGAGGTCGCCGTCGCGCCGTAGGAAGCGCTCGGGGGAGGCCGACGCGACGTGGACCCCGTGGGTCGGGAGGTCCACCACGGCCGAATAGGGGGCCGGGTTCCCCTCGGCGAGCGCCGCCCCGAGGGCCGGGATCTCGGCGTCGCGGGGGAGCGGGGCGCTCAGGCGGCGGGTGAGGTTGACCTGGTAGACGTCGCCGGCGGCGATGGCGGCTCGGATGGCGCGCACGCCGGCTTCGAACTGCTCCCGGTCGAGCGAGGATCGCCACTCGTCGGTGCGGGGTCCCCGCCACGGCGCCCCGGGCCAGGGCGGCGCGGGCCGGACCTCGGCGAAGCGGGCGCAGACCGGCGACCCCTCGAAGGGAACCACGACCGCCCAGAACCCCTCGCCGTCGAGCACGGTGAGGTCGGCGGTGACGTCGAGCAGGCCGGTGCACAGCCGGCCCCCGACCACCGCCAACGACCGCTCGGACCCGACCACCCGCACAGCGTAGGGGTGATGTCCGGCGGGGGTGACCAGCCGGTAGCCTCGGCTGCCGTGTCCGCCCGCCCGGGCGTGCCGGGCCGTCGCACCTGGCCCCAGCGCCTCCTGATCACCTTCAACGTCTTCCTCGTCGTCACCTGCCTGGTGATCGCCGGAGGCCTCGGCTACTTCAACTACAAGTTCGGGCGGCTCCCGCGCGTCTCCATCGAGACCGGGGTGCTGGCCGAGACCGAGGCGCCGAGCGAGCCCCAGAACTACCTCGTCGTCGGCACGGACGACGCCGCGCGCCTCGACCCGTCGGACCCGGTCACGAACGGCCGGGACGAGCTCGGGGTGCTGTCCGACACGATCATGGTGCTGCGCGTCGACCCGGACGAGCAGAAGGCACAGCTGCTGTCGCTGCCCCGCGACCTCTGGGTGCCGATCTCCGGCGGGGGTGAGTCCCGCATCAACGCCGCGCTGTCGATCGGTGGGCCCGAGGCCCTCATCAACACGATCCAGGACTACCTCGGCATCGAGATCAACCACTACCTCCAGATGGACTTCTTCGGGTTCAAAGAACTCGTCTCCGCGGTGGACGGCATCCCGATCTACTTCGAGTACCCGGTCCGCGACGAAAAGACCGGGCTGAGCGTCCCCACCGCCGGCTGCATCACCCTGAGCCCCGAGCAGGCCCTGGCCTACGCCCGGTCGCGCTCGTTCGAGTACCAGGACGAGTCGGGCTGGCACGTCGACGGCACGGGCGACCTGGGGCGCATCAGCCGGCAGCAGGACTTCATCCGACGCGCCATCCAACGGGCGGTGGTCAAAGGCATCCGCAACCCGGTGACGCTCAACCAGCTCGTCAACGTCGGGATCGGCAACGTCACCGTGGACGACACCCTGACCGCCCAGGACATCTTCGGCCTGGGCAAGCGCTTCCGAACCTTCGAGCCCGACGAGCTCGAGACCCACTCGCTCGACGTCGTCGACGACGTGATCAACGGCGCGCAGGTGCTGCGCCTCGCGGACACGGACGAGAACACCGCCGTCCTCGACATCTTCCGGGGGGTCGAGGTCGGGGGCGATGACCCCGCCAGCGTCCAGCTCGAGGTGCTCAACGGCTCCGGCACCGCGGGCCAGGCCGGGCTCGTGGCCGACGAGCTCGGGGGGGTGGGCTTCACCGTCATCGGGACCGGCGACGCGGAACGGTTCGACTTCCCCACCACGGTGGTGCGCTACACCCCGGGGAACGAGGCGGCCGCCGACCTGGTCGTGCGTCACCTCGCCGCGGGCGGGCAGGTGGAGGAGGTCGCCGACCTCCCCGCACCCGTGGTGGTCGTGACCGGCCTCGACTACGCCGGCGTGAACGCCGAGCCCGCCCCCAGCCAGCTCGTCACGACGACCACGACGACCGTCGCCCCGGTCCCGGGGGCCACCACCACCACCACCGAGGTCATCGGCGAGGTGCCCGGGCCGCCCCCCGCGGGCCAGGCGTGCGGCTGACCCACCCGGATCGGCGCGCGAGACCCGCCGCCCCCGACCGGTGCCGTGCCGTGCAACGGGCGGTCGCTCCTGGGGTGCGGCGCGGCCCCCGTGGTACAACCTGGCGATGAGCAAGGTCGCCGTCATCGGGGCGGGCTACGTCGGATTGACGACCGCTGCGTGCTTCGCCCACCTCGGCCACGAGGTCTTCTGCGCCGACATCGATGCCGAGCGGATCGCGCAACTGCAACGCGGTGAGGTGCCCATCCTCGAGGCCGGGCTCGAGCAGCTCGTGGCCGAGGGCATCAAGTCCGGTCGCCTGCACTTCGTGCTCGGGGCGGCGCGGGCGGCCGAGCAGGCCGAGTTCTCCTATCTGAGCGTGCCCACCCCGCAGGGCCACGACGGGCGCGCCGATCTCTCCTACATCGAGGCCGCCGCGCGCGAGATCGGCCCGGTCCTGCCCCCCGAGGCCATCGTGGTCAACAAGTCGACGGTCCCGGTGGGGTCGACCCGCGTGGTCGAGCACGCGCTGGGCCGCAGCGACGTGTACGTGGTGTCGAACCCGGAGTTCCTCCGCGAAGGCTCCGCGGTCTCCGACTTCCTCCACCCCGACCGGGTCGTCATCGGCAGCGAGGACCAGGGCGCGGCCATCCGGGTCGCGTCGCTCTACGTGGGCGTTCCCGCGCCGCTCATGGTCACCGACCCGGCGTCGGCCGAGACCATCAAGTACGCGAGCAACGCGTTCCTCGCCACCAAGCTCTCCTTCGTCAACGCGGTGGCCGCGGTGTGCGAGGCGGTCGGCGCCGACGTGAACGACGTCGTGCTCGGGATGGGCTACGACAAGCGCATCGGGCACGACTTCTTGAAGCCCGGACCCGGCTACGGCGGCTCGTGCTTCCCCAAGGACACCTCCGCGCTGATCCGCATCGCCGAGGACGGTGGGTACGACTTCCGGCTGCTGAAGGGCGTGGTCGACGTCAACGAGGAGCAGTTCGACCGGGTCGTCCGCAAGGTGACCGAGATGGCCGGCGGCTCGCTCCAGGGCGTCACCGTCGCGGCCTGGGGACTCACCTTCAAGGCCCGCACCGACGACCTCCGGGAGTCGCCGGCACTGCAGATCCTCGGCCGGATCCTCGCCGAGGGCGCCACCGTGCGGGCCTACGACCCGGCGGTCACCGGTTCGGTGTCGACCCACCCGGCGATCGAGGTCTGCGACGACCCGTACGCACCGTGTGCCGGGGCCCACGTGCTCGTCGTCCTCACCGAGTGGGACGAGTTCCGCTGGCTCGACCTCGACAAGGTCGCCGAGACCATGGCCGAGCCCGCCGTCATCGATGCCCGGAACCTGCTCGACCGCTCCGCCGTGCAGCGCCGCGGCTTCCGGTTCGAGGGCATCGGGCGCCGCTGACGTGGGTCGGGTCGTCGTCACCGGCGGGGCCGGCTTCCTCGGTTCGCACCTGTCCACCCTGCTGGTCGAGCGGGGCGACGAGGTCGTCGCCGTCGACGACCTGTCGACGGGCTCGCGGGACAACCTCGCCCACCTCGACGGCCACGAGCGCTTCACGTTCGTCGAGCACGACGTCAGCGCCGGCCTCCCCGTGTCGGGCGCGGTGGACGGCATCGTGCACATGGCGAGCCCCGCTTCGGTGCCGGACTACCTCTCGCGGCCCATCGAGACCCTCGACGTCGGCAGTCTCGGCACCCGCCACGGCCTCGACCTGGCCCGGGTCACGGGCGCCCGCTTCGTGCTGGCCTCGACCAGCGAGGTCTACGGCGACCCGCTCGAGCACCCCCAGACCGAGGCCTACTGGGGCAACGTCAACCCGGTCGGGCCGCGCAGCGTCTACGACGAGGCCAAGCGCTTCGCCGAGGCCATGACCATGGCCTTCCACCGCACCCACGGGGTCAGCGTCGGGATCGTGCGCACGTTCAACACCTACGGCCCCCACCTGCGCCCTTCCGACGGTCGGGTGGTGTCGAACTTCCTCGTGCAGGCCCTGCGGGGCGAGCCCCTCACCGTGTACGGCGACGGCACCCAGACCCGCAGCTTCTGCTACGTCGACGACCAGGTGCGGGGCTACGCGGCGCTGCTCGACACGCCCGGGGTCACCGGTCCGGTCAACATCGGCAACCCGGTCGAGTTCACCATGCTCGAGCTCGCCGAACTGGTGATCGAGGTCACGGGCTCGTCGTCCACGGTCACCCACGAGGACCTGCCGGTCGACGATCCGACGCAACGCCGCCCCGACATCACCCTGGCCGGCGAGCAGCTGGGCTGGAAGCCCACCATCGAGCTCCGCGACGGCCTCGAGCGCACCGCCGCCTGGCTGCGGGAGCGCCTCGGCCGGTAGCCCCTCCTGCGCCGCCCTCCGTTCTGGCGTCACGAGCGCCCGCCGAGCGGGCATCGGTGACGCAAGATCGCCGGGAGTGGGGTGCCTCGGCCGCCCGGTCGGGGGGCCGGACCAGGACAGGTCAGACGGGGCGGGCCTCGGCCTCGTCGCGGTGCTCGAGGTACCAGGCGTGGGTCGCGGCGAGGCCGTCGGCGAAGCTGGTGGTGGCCTTGAAGCCGAACGCGGCCTCCGCCCGCCCGGCATCGACCCGGCGTCGGGGCTGGCCGTCGGGCTTGGAGTGGTCCCAGACGATCTCGCCCTCGAAGCCGGTCACCTCGACGATGGTCTCCACGAGCTCGGAGATCGGGGTCTCGTGGTTCGCGCCCAGGTTCACGGGGTCGCCCTCGTCGTAGTGCTCGGCCGCCAGCAGGATGCCTTCCGCAGCGTCGTCCACGTAGAGGAACTCGCGGCTGGCCTGACCGGTGCCCCACACCACGATGTGGTCGTCGCCGGCCTCCTTGGCGTCGACGCACTTCTTCATGAGCGCGGGGATCACGTGCGAGACGTCGGGGTGGAACTTGTCGCCCGGGCCGTAGAGGTTGGTGGGCATGAGGTAGACGGCGTTCTGGCCGTACTGCGCACGGTTGGCCTGCGCCTGCATCAGCTGCGCGAGCTTCGCGATGCCGTAGGGCGCATTGGTCTCCTCGGGGAAGCCCTGCCAGAGCGAGTCCTCGGAGAACGGCACCGGCGTGAACTTGGGGTACGAGCAGATCGTGCCGATCATGACCGTCTTCGGCGTCTCGCGGCGTCGTGCCTCCTCGAGCACGTAGGTGCCCATGAGCAGGTTGTCGAGGTACAGGTCCGCGGGGCGCTTCTGGTTGGCGCCGATCCCGCCGACCCGCGCCGCCAGGTGGATGACCAGGTCGGGCTCGGTCTCGGCGAACAGCGCCTCGGTGGCGTCCGGTCGACGCAGGTCGAAGTCGGCGCTGCCGGGCGCCATGACGTGGGCGGCGCTGCGGGCGTCGAGGCCGGCGAGCACGGCTCGGCCGAGGAAGCCGCGACCACCCGTGACCAGCACGCGTCGATCGGCCCAGAACGCGGTCACCGGCACGACTCCACAGCCATGGGTCGCAATCGTACCGGGGGGGCTGACACACTCCTGCGGGTGGTCGCCGTGCCCCGGGTCGCCGTGACCCTCGAGCAGTGCTGGCACGCCGTGCCCGGCGGGACGGCCACCTCGGCCATCGCCGCCACGGCCGCGCTCGACCGACGGGACGACGTGGGGCTCGTGGGCGTCTCTGCCCGCCACTCCGGCCCGCCCCCCGCACCCTTCGTGCCGCCCATCGCCACCCGGCCGCTGCGGTTGCCTCGGCTCGCGCTGTACGAGTCCTGGCACGTCCTGCGCCGACCACCGGTGGAGGCCGCCACCGGCCCGGTCGACGCGATCTGGGTCACCGGCGGGGCGGTGCCTCCCCGGTCGGCCCCGATGGTGGTGACCGTCCACGACCTGGCCTTCGTGCACCGTCCCGAGCACTTCACCGCCAAGGGCCGGCGGTTCTTCCGCCAGGCGACCGAGTGCGCCCGGCGGGATGCCGACCTGGTGCTCTGCCCGTCGCAGGTCACGGCCGACGACTGCGTCGCGCACGGCTTCGCGGCCGATCGTCTGCGGGTGGTGCCCTGGGGGGTCGGTCAGCACCGGGCCGGCGCCGACGAGATCGCGGAGGTCGCCCTCCGGCACGGCCTCGAGCGGCCCTACGTCCTCTCGGTGGGGACGGCCGAGCCCCGCAAGAACCTCGGCGCCGTGTTCGGCGCCTTCGCCCGGCTCCGGCGCGAGGACGTCGACCTGGTCGTCGTCGGGCCGAGCGGTTGGGGGGAGGACCTCCTCGCCCTCGCCGGCGCGGTGCCCCGGGAGCGGGTGCACCTGCTCGGCTTCGTGCCTGCGGCCGACCTGCCCGGCCTCTACGGCGGCGCCGCCGCGTTCTGCTACCCGAGCCTGCTCGAGGGGTTCGGCCTGCCCGTGCTCGAGGCCATGGCCCAGGCGGCCCCGGTGGTCACGAGCGCCGGCACCGCGACGGCCGAGGTCGCGGGCGACGCCGCGCTCCTCGTCGAGCCCACCGACCACGACGCGGTGGCCGCCGCGCTGGCCGGCCTCATCGACGACCCTGACGCGGCCCGCCGCCTGGGCGACGCCGCCCGCCGGCGCGCCGAGACCTTCACGTGGGACCGCACCGCCGCACTCGTGGCCGAGGCCCTCCACGAGGTCACCTCATGACCGACCGTCGTACCCAGGACGGACCGCCCCGGGTCGCGGTCAACCTGCTGTGGTTGGTGCCCGGCGTCGTGGGCGGGTCGGAGGAGTACACCATCCGGGCCCTCCTGGGGTTCGCCGAGCAGGACGAGCCCGGCCCGGACATCACCGTGTTCTGCCTGCGGGCCTTCGTCGACGCCCACCCGGAGGTCGCCGAGGCGTTCCCCACGGTCACGCTGCCCATCACGGGCCGGGAGAAGTCCATGCGCCTCGCGGCCGAGAGCTCCTGGCTCGGCTACCAGTGCCTGCACCACGACATCGACCTGGTGCACCACGCCGGCGGGATCATGCCCCCGGTCCGCGGGGCCCCGGGGGTGCTCACCATCCACGACCTCCAGCCCTTCGTCATGCCGGAGCACTTCAGTCCGGTGAAGCGAAACTTCAGTCGGATCGCGATCCCGCGCTCGGTGAAGGCGGCCCGGCTCGTGCTCACCCCGAGCGAGTACACCCGCCGTTCCGTGGCCGAGCTGCTGGAGGCCGACCTCGACGACATCCTGGTCGTGCCCCACGGCGTGTCGCCGACCCCCGACCCGGGGACGCCCGAGGACGAGGTGAGGGCACGCTACGAGTTGGGCGACCGGCCGTTCTTCGTGTTCCCGGCCATCACCTATCCCCACAAGAACCACCTGCTGCTCGTCCGTGCGTTGCCGGCCGTGCCCGACGCGATCCTCGTGCTGACCGGCGGGGCGGCGCAGACGGAGAAGGCGGTGCTCGCCGAGGCGGAGGCGTTGGGGGTCGCCGGCCGCGTCCGTCGCCCCGGTCGGGTGCCTCGCGCGGACCTCGACGGCCTCCTGGACGCGGCCACGGCCCTGCTCTTCCCCTCCCGGTTCGAGGGCTTCGGAGCGCCGGTGCTCGAGGCCATGAGCCGCGGCTGCCCGGTCGTGGCCGCCGACGCGACCGCGCTGCCCGAGGTCGTCGGCGACGCCGGTATCTTGCTTCCGCCCGACGAGCCCGAGGAGTGGAGCCGGGTCATGCACGAGCTGATCGCCGACCCCGAGCGCCGTCGTGAGCTGGCTGCGGCGGGCCGCGCCCGCGCCGCCCTGTACCCCTGGGGTCGATCGGCGGACGCGCTCCGCCGCGCCTACGCCCGGGGCCTGGAGCTGGCGTGAACCTGACCATCCTCTGCCCGCACTTCGCCCCGGACCTGGCTCCAACGGGCGAGGTCATGTCGAGCATCGCCGAGGGCTGGGTCGCCCAGGGCCATCGCCTGCACGTGGTCACCGCGCTGCCGTGGTACGTCCACCACGCCATCGAGCCGGGCTGGGAGGGCCGTCTGGTCCGTCACGAGGACGTGCCGTGGGGGCGGATCACGCGGGTGCACCCGTTCCCGACGGACAAGACGAACATCCCGGCCCGTGCCCTGGCCTTCGGCGGGTTCACCGTGCTGTCCGGGATCATGGCCGCGGTCGGCCGGACCCGACCCGACGCGGTCCTGGCCATGTCCCCACCCCTGACCCTCGGCCTCGCCGGCTGGATGGTGGCCCGGGCCCGGCGGGTGCCGTTCGTGTTCAACATCCAGGACGTCTTCCCCGATGTCGCCATCGAAGCCGGTGTGCTGAACGGCGAGCGGGCCATCCGGGCGGCGTACCGCATGGAGCGGTTCGCCTACGAGCGCTCGGACGCAGTGACCGTCCTTTCCGACGACCTGCGCGACAACGTGATCGCCAAGCTGCCGGCGGCCCAGGCGGCGAAGGTGCACGTGATCCCCAACTTCATCGACACGGGCCGGGTGGCGCCGGGGGAGCGCGACAACGCCTACCGGCGGGAGTTCGGGCTCGAGGGCAAGACCGTGGTGATGTACGCCGGCAACCTCGGCTTCAGCCAGCCCGTCGAGCTGCTGCTGGACGCGGCCGCCGCGCTCCAGGACGAGCCCGACCTGGCCTTCGTGGTCAACGGTGGCGGCTCGGCCCGCGAGGCGTTGGTCGAGCGGGCCAAGGGGCTCGACAACGTCACCTTCGTCGGCCTCCAGCCCAAGGACCGCCTGGCCGAGGTCCTCGCCGCCGCGGACGTGCACGTCGTGCTCCTGCGGTCGGGCCTGGCCCGGGCGAGCGTCCCCTCCAAGCTGTACTCGATCCTCGCCGCGGCTCGGCCCTTGGTCGCATCGGTCGACCCTGGCACCGAGGTGGCCAACACGGTCGAGCGCGCCGGTGCCGGGCTGTCCGTGCCCCCCGGTGACGCCGAGGCCCTCACCAAGGCATTGCGCCACCTCGTCGAGCACCCGGACGAGGCGAGGGCGATGGGCGAGTCCGGCCGTCGCTTCGTGGAGGCCTGGCCGTCGCCGGCGGACGTCGCCGAGCGCTACGCCGAGCTGTTCCGCTCATTGATCTCGGCTCGCTGAGGCCACCGCGGCCTCGGCGCCTGCTCGGGAATCGGACCGACCGGGCGGTAACCTCGGTGACCTTATGGGAAAGGCATCCTCAGCGAAGAAGGTGGCCCGGGTCGCCCGGGCGGGCGGCGGCGGAGGCTCGACCAAGCGGTCGAAGCCGATGTTCCCGGTCGCCATCGGCGCGATCGTGGTCCTCGGCGTCGGTCTCATCGTGTTCGCCCGCACGTCGACCCAGGAGGCCGCGGCCGAGGCGCCGGTGGCCAACCAGGACCACTGGCACGCAGCGTACGGCATCCGCCTGTGCGGTGACGGGTTCCTCGCCCCGATCCAGGTGCAGGACGACCCCGTGGGCATCCACACCCACGGCGACGGCATCATCCACGTGCACCCCTTCACCAATTCCGCCAGCGGCGAGAACGCCACCTTGGGCGAGTTCCTCGACGCTGCGGGCATCACCGTGGACGACGACGAGATCGAGGTCGGCGACACCAGGGTCAAGGAAGGCGAGGACACCTGTGGTGCCGACCGGAAGCCTGGTGTCGTCCAGGTCGCGGTGTGGGAGAACGCCCGCGACACCGAGGGCACCGAGCCCGAGATCGTCACCGAGGACATCCGGGGCATCCGGTTCGTCAACGACTCGATGGCCATGACCATCGCCTTCGCCCCCGCGGGCGCGGAGCTTCCGGCCCCGCCGACCATCCCGACCCTCGACAACTTGTCCGACGTGCCGGGCAGCAGCAGTACCGCCACCTCCCTCTTCGACCCCGCCACGGCGACGTCGCTGCCGGCCGCGACCGGTGAGCCGAGCGACGCCACGGCGACGACCGAGGCCTCCACCGCCACCACCGCGGCGCCGTGAGGGCGGTCGTGCTGGTGGGCGGGTTCGGCACCCGCCTACGTCCGCTCACCGCCCACACCCCGAAGCAGATGCTGCCGGTGGTCGATCGGCCCATGATCGAGCACGTGGTGGCCCACCTGGCCGAGCACGGTGTCGACGATGCCGTGCTCTCGCTCGGCTATCGCCCCGACGCGTTCCTGGAGGCCTACCCCGAGGGTCGCTGCGCCGGCGTGAGCCTGCACTACGCGGTCGAGCCCGAGCCGCTCGACACCGCCGGCGCCATCCGCTTCGCGGCGCTCGACGCCGGGATCGACGACACGTTCGTGGTCCTGAACGGCGACGTGCTCACGGATTTCGACCTCGGCAAGCTGCTGTCGCGCCACGCCGAGGCGGGTGCCGAGGGCACCATCCACCTCACCCCGGTGGACGACCCGTCGCGCTACGGCGTCGTCCCGACCGACGAGGACGGCCGGGTCGAGGCCTTCATCGAGAAGCCACCCCGCGAGAGCGCACCCAGCAACTGGATCAACGCCGGCACCTACGTGCTCGAGCCCTCGGTGATCGGGCGCATCCCCGATGGTCGCCGGGTCTCGATCGAGCGTGAGACCTTCCCGGCCATGGTCGCCGCCGGTTCGCTCTACGCGGTGGAATCCGACGACTACTGGATCGACGCCGGGACGCCCGCCGCCTACCTGCGGGCACAGCTCGACCTGATCGACGGCCATCGGGCCGCCGGCCCGGTCGACGGCGTGAGCCCGTCGGCGCTGGTCGACGAGGCGACGGTGCGCCACTCGGTGCTCATGGACGGCGTGGTGATCGAGGAGGGCGCGGTCGTGATCGATTCGGTGCTGCTGCCCGGCGCCCGCGTGGAGTCGGGCGGGGAGGTCACGGGCTCGGTGATCGGGCCCGGAGCGCTCGTCGAGGAGGGTGCGGTCGTCACCAACCTCTCGGTGCTCGGCGAGGGTGCGGTCGTGGAGGCAGGCGAGCTCCTCGACGGCGAGACGCGCCCGGACGAGGAGGGCGGATCGTGAGGGCACTGGTCACGGGCGGGGCCGGGTTCATCGGGTCGACCCTGGTCGACCGCCTTCTGGCCGAGGGCCACCAGGTCGATGTGGTCGACGACCTGTCGTCCGGCAACCTGGCCAACCTGGCCGACGCCCGGGCCGACCGGGACCACCCCGTCACCTTCCACCAGATCGACATCCGTGACGAGGCGGTGGTCGAGCTGATGACCCGCCAGCGGCCCGAGGTCGTGTTCCACCTCGCCGCCCAGGCCGACGTGCGGGTGTCGGTGGCCCGTCCCGCCTACGACGCCCAGATCAACGTGGTGGGGAGCCTCAACGTGCTCGAGGGCGCCCGGGCCGCCGGTGCCCGCAAGGTCGTGTTCGCCTCCAGCGGCGGCACCATCTACGGCGAGCCCGACCCCTCCGAGCTGCCGGTCAAGGAGTCGCACCCGCAGCAGCCCCTGTCGCCCTACGGCGTGGCCAAGAAGGTGGTCGGCGACTACCTGTACGCCTACCGGGCCCTCCACGGCCTCGAGTACACGGCCCTGGCCCTCGCCAACGTCTACGGGCCCCGCCAGGACCCGCACGGCGAGGCGGGCGTGGTCGCCATCTTCACGGGCAGGCTGCTGGCCGGTGAGCCCTGCACGATCTTCGGCACCGGCGAGCAGACCCGCGACTTCATCTACGTCGACGACGTGGTCGACGCCTTCGTCCGGGCCGCGGACCGCGGCAGCGGCCTGCTCGCCAACGTGGGCACCGGCCGTGAGGTCTCGGTGAACGAGCTCTACGACACGATGGCCGCGGCCGCCGGCGTCACCGAGCCCGCCCTGCGGGCCCCGGCCCGCGCCGGCGAGCTCGACCGCTCGGCCCTCGACAACGGCCGCGCCGAGCTGCACCTGGGCTGGACGCCCTGGACCACCCTCGAAGAGGGCACCCGGCAGGTCATCGACTGGTTCCGCGCCCGCGCCTGAGCGGCGTCCGCGGCGCCTCCGGGCACGCCCGACGGGCGTTCAGCGGAAGAGGTCCTCGGCGGGGGAGCGGACGACCTCGTCGTGCACCGAGCCGGTGCGGAGCCACGACCGGTCGGCGCCGCGGACGACGGCGACGGGGATGCCGTCGGACTTGCCCATGACCAGCTCGGCCGCGGCGGCGAGCTCGTCCACCACCGCCACCTCGGTGACCTGCATCTCACGGCCGAGGGCGTCGGGCGTGCCCCGGAGATCGAGGATCGCGCCGATGCCGGCGCAGCCGATCGCGACGTCGGTGACGCCGCGCCGCCACGGCCGGCCGAAGGTGTCGGAGACGATCACCGCGACCTCGACGCCGGCTCGGGCCCGGATGCCGTCGCGGATGCGGCGGGCCGAGCGGTCGCTGTCCTCGGGCAACAGGGCGGCCTGGCCCCGCTCGACGTTGGAGAGGTCGACGCCGGCGTTGGCGCACACGAACCCGTGCCGGGTCTCGGCGATCACGAGGTCGCCCCGGCGCCGGAGCACCCGCACCGACTCGTCCTCGACGACCTGCTTGTGGCTCCGGGGGTCGTCGGGGTCGACCTCGACGATGGCCCCTTCGGCCTTGGACACGACCTTCTGGGTGACCACGACGACGTCACCGTCGTGCAGCTCGGTGGCGCCGGCGATCATGCCGGCGAGGTCGTCGCCTCGCCGCACCTCCGGCAGCCCCACCACCCCGAAGACCTCGAGCCGGCTCACGCGGTGCCCCCGATGACGTCGTTCTGGGACCACGCTGGTGTCGCCCACAGTCCCCCCACGACGTCACGGTGGTCCCAGAACGGGTCGGTGCGGCGGGTGCGTCGGGGGCGGGTCATGCGGCGAGGACGGTGCGGCCGAGGGCGGCGGCCTCGTCGGGTCCGGACATGATCGTCGGAGCCACGACGCAGTGCATCCCCTCGGCCTCGACCGCGGGCGCCAGGTCGACGTCGGCCTCGTCGATCACGAGGGTGGCGGCCAGGTCGCGGTAGAGGCGGGCCACGCCGACGACGGACGACTCGTGCCCGAGCTCGCGGAGCAGCCGGTCGGCGGGGCCCTTGAGAGCGGCGCCAGCGATGATCGGCGTCACCGCCACCGTGTCGGCCCGGCGGGCCGTGACCGCCTCCCGCACGCCCGGGACGGCCAGCAGCGGGCCGATCGAGACGATGGGGTTCGACGGCGCGATCACGACCCGCTCGGCGCCGGCGAGGGCGTCGAGCACGCCGGGGCCCGGGAGGGCGGCGTCGGCGCCGTCGAAGCGCACGGACCGCACGTCGACGTCGTGGCGGCGCCGCACGAAGTACTCCTGGAAGCCGATCTCGGTGACGTCGCCGTCGCCCTGCTCGTCGATCGTGACCATGGTGCGGAGACGGTCGTCGGTGACGGGCAGCACCGTCAGCCCGAGCTCCCAGCCCCGGACGATCTCGGCGGTGACCTCGGAGAGCGGCGCCCCTTCGGACAGCCGCTGGGTGCGGTAAAGGTGGGTGCCGAGGTCGCGGTCACCGAGGTTGAACCAGGTGATGCCGCCGTAGCGGCGCAGGGTGTCCATGGCCTGCCACGTCTCGTCGACGAGGCCCCAGCCGGTCTCGGGGTTGATGGCGCCGGCGAGCGTGTAGGTGACCGTGTCGAGGTCGGGGCTCACGTGCAGACCGTGCAGCTCCACGTCGTCGGCGGTGTTCACCACCGCGGTGACGTCCTCGGCGGGGTGCACCGCCAGGATCCCGCGCAGGAGCCGGGCGGCGCCGACCCCGCCGGCGAGGACGGTGATCACGGGTGCGACAGGTCGTTCAGGTCGCCATTGAGCAGGGCGATGTCGGCATCGACCATCATCTCGACGAGCTCCCGGAAGCTGACCCGGGGCTCCCAGTCGAGCTGGCGCTTGGCCTTGCCGGGGTCACCGACGAGCAGGTCGACCTCGGCGGGGCGCATGAAGCGCTCGTCGATCACCACGTGGTCCTGGTAGTCGAGGCCGGCGTGCGAGAACGCGATCTCGCAGAACTCGCGCACCGAGTGGGTCTCCCCGGTGGCGACGACGTAGTCGTCGGGCTCGTCCTGCTGGAGCATCGCCCACATGGCCTCGACGTAGTCGCCGGCGAACCCCCAGTCCCGCTGGGCCTCGAGGTTGCCCAGGTGCAGCTCGGACTGCCGCCCGAGCTTGATCTGCGCCACCCCGTGGCTGATCTTGCGGGTCACGAACTCGAGCCCGCGGCGGGGGGAATTGTGCACCGTGACGAAGCCCACGCCGGCGGCGAAGCGCCCGGACTCGGTCGCGAGATCGCACATCCAGCCGCGGTACGGCTGGCGCTCGACCTTGCGGACCTCCTCCTGCGGCTTGCGCAGGTGCGCCCCCTTGTCGCCGACGGTCAGACCCGGGCTCAGGTTGATGAGGTAGCTGTCGCCGCCGCCGAGGGCCCCGCCCTGCCGGTAGACCGACACCCGGCGCCCGAGGGTCGTCCGGGCGAGCCACACGAGCCCGGCCGCCAAGACCGGCGACGTCGTGCGGAACGACTTGAAGGGATCGATGCCGTGACCGGCCTTCAGCCCGTCGCCGAGGTTGTAGCCGACGAGGAACGCCTCCTGGAGGTGCGGTGCAGCGTTGAGGATCCGCTTCGGGACGCGCTTGTGCCCGTCGGCGCAGTACAGCTCGTAGCGGAGGAGGCGGGCGTAGGCGGGGTTGCCCGAGAGGTACAGCTGCGGCACGTGGCGGTCCGAGAAGGCGGACGGCGAACCCTCCGACTTCCGAGCCTTGCCGGCGGTGACCCGCTCCCAACAGGCCGCGGCCTGGGCGAGCGTGGCGTCGTCGTTCCCGGTGATCTGCACCGCGCTGCGGTCCTTCGCGACGTGGCCATCGGCGACGAGGAGACCGAGCAGCCACGCCTCGTCCTCGGTGAGGACGGTGTTCAGGGTGCTCATCGGCTGGGCGGCCATGCGGAGCTGGTCCCCGGCCTCGAACTTCTGGGCTTCCTTCTCGTCGTCGGGGGTGAACACGACGTGGTCCGGGGTGGTCTCGACGACCCCGGCGCGGCCGTGCACGGTGATCGAGTCGCCCTCGTACCAGTGGGCCGTGCGCGCGGTGCACCGGACGAAGTCGGTGCCGTCCCACACCTCGAGCTGTCCGTCGGGCACCGAGACGTAGCCACCGGGCTCGTCGTCCCTCGGGAAGGGGATGAGCGAGCCGATCGAGACGATGTCGATCAGCCCGTCTCGACGAATAACGACAGGTGATTCAGGAATCAAAGATTCGTGGTTAAACAGCATGCCGGATGACGCGTGGAGGCCGTAGGACTCGCGGTAGTTGATGGTGATCCAGTGGCCGTAGACCTTGGCCACGCCGTAGGGGCTGCGGGGGTAGAGCGGGGTGGTCTCGCGCTGGGGGACCTCGACCACCTTGCCGAACATCTCGCTCGAGCTGGCCTGGTAGAAGCGCACGTCGGGGTCGACGATGCGGATGGCGTCGAGCAGGCGGGTGACGCCCAGCGCTGTGGTCTCGCCGGTCAGCACCGGCTGGCTGAACGAGGTCTGCACGAACGACTGGGCGGCGAGGTTGTACACCTCGTCGGGCCGGTGCTCACGGAGCACCTCGATGAGCGACGCCTCGTCGAGCAGGTCACCGGGGGCGAAGGTGATGCGGTCCTGGATGTGCGCGATGCGCTCGTAGTTCACGGTGCTGGTGCGCCGCACCATGCCGATGACCTCGTAGTCCTTGGCCAACAGCAGCTCGGCCAGGTAGGAGCCGTCCTGGCCGGTGATGCCGGTGATGAGGGCGCGCTTCTTCATGGCGCCGTTCTAGCCTGACGGGGTCCTGTCGTCTGCCAAGTGGGTTGGCACGTGGCCCCGCCGCCGCACCGCAACCGTCCCGAGCCGTCGGAGCCCCAGGAGCGCCTCGGCCGGCGCATCGCCGCCCACCGGGCCAAGCTCGGCTGGACCCAGCAGGAGCTGGCCGAGCGCCTGGCCGTGTCGCGGGTGGCGGTGTCGCACCTCGAGGCGTCGATGTCGGTGCCGGGGGAGCGCACCGTGGCGCTGCTCGCCGGTGTGTTCGGGCTCGAGCCCCACGAGCTCGTCGCCGGCACCGACTACCCGGCGGCCAAGGCCGACCGACTGCCCCTGGTCGTGGCCCGCCACACCGAGCTGGAGCTGCAGCTCGCCCTCCTCGACCAGGAGCTGGGCTGGCTCGAGCACACCGGCGACGACCATGCCTTGGAGGTGCTCGACCGCTGGCTCACCCGCCTGCGGGCGCTGCACACGGACGGCCTCGACACCCGTGAGCGCGCCGCGGCCGCCGAGGCGGTCGAGCGGGTCCGCGTGCTGCGCGACGAGCGCCTGACCGGCTGAACGCCTCGCGCGCCGCTCGGGAAGCGGCGGGCCTCGCTCGGTCGTCGCCTCGGTCAGGCGCCGGTCGCTCCGTCCGGGGACGACCGGTCGGGCTCAGCCCGTCGTGGCGGGGGCGACCACGGTGCGCCAGTGGGCGAGCAGGTCGCCCAGGGTCTGGTGCAGCGGGATCTCGGGCGTCCAGCCCGTCGCGGTGCGCAGACGGGTGTTGTCACCCCGCAGCACCGGGATGTCGACCGGGCGCTGGAGGGCGGGGTCGGCCTCGAGGCGCATGGGCCGCTCGGCGAGCTGCACCAACTGCTCGGCGAGCTCGGCGACGGCCACGTCGTGGCCCGAGCAGACGTTGTAGACCTCGCCGGGCTCGCCGTGGAGCACGAGCAGGCGGTACGCCCGCACCACGTCGCGCACGTCGGTGAAGTCGCGCCGAGGGGTGAGGTTCCCGACCGGCACGACGTCGCCGCCCTCGGCCTCGTTGCGGGCGACCCGGTGGGCCAGGGCGGAGGCGACGAAGCGGTCGGTCTGGCCCGCGCCGAGGTGGTTGAACGCCCGCACCCGGAGCACGCCGAGGCCCCGCCCGAGGAAGGCCTGGAGGGCGAGGAAGTCGGCCGAGACCTTGGAGGCGGCGTAGGGGCTCACGGGGCGGAGGGGCGCATCCTCGTCGAGCGGGAGCTCGGCCTGGGTCACCCGCCCGTACACGTCGGCGCTGCTCACCGCGAGCACGCGTGGTACCTCGACGGCCGCGCAGGCCTCGAGCACGTTGAGCGTCCCTTCCGCATTGGCCCGGAAGGTCTCGACCGGCGCCGACCAACTGCCGCCCACGTCGGCCTGCCCCGCCAGGTGGTAGACCGCCTCGGGGCGGACTCGCTCGAGCAGGTCGTGCCAGGCGGTCGAGTCGAGCAGGTCGGGCCCGTCGTGGCGGTCGACACCCACGACCTCGTCGCCCTCGGCCTCGAGGTGCTCGCTCAGGTAGTGGCCCACGAAGCCGTGCGCGCCGGTGATGAGGGCCTTCACCGCGCCGAGTGTACGACTCGCCGGTAGAGGCCGATGAGCCGGTCGGTCGCGACGTCCCAGGAGAACCCCGCGGCCCGCTCGCGGCCGGCGGCGGCGAGGGCCTCGCGAGCAGCCTCGTCGCCGAGCAGCGCGGCGACGGCACCGGCCAGGGTCTCGGGGTCGCCCGGCGGGACGAGCCGCGCGGCCGCACCGAGCACCTCGGGCAGCGATCCCGCGGTCGAGGCGACGACCGGGACCCCGGCGCTCATGGCCTCGAGGGGCGGGAACCCGAACCCCTCGTAGACCGACGGGTAGGCGAACACGGTGGCGCCGTGCACGAGCGCGTCGCGGTCGGGGTCGTCGACCCACGCGAGGCGCACGATGCGGTCGCGGTGGCGGGCGGCGGCCACGGCGGCGGCGAAGGCGTCGACCCCCCAACCGTCCGGGCCGGCGACGACGAGGTGAACGTTCGGGTCGTCGTCGGCCACGAGGTCGAAGGCGGCCACGAGGGTGGGGAAGTCCTTGCGCGGTTCGATGGTCCCGAGGGCGAGGAGGTAGCGGTCGGCGCCGGCCAGGGCGCGGCCTCGAGCCGGGTCGGCGGGGGTGAGCGGCGTCAACCCGTCGTGGATAGCCACCACGCGCTCGGGGTCGACCTGGAAGTGGTCGCGGATCTCGTCGGCGACGAAGTGCGACCCGGTGTGCACCCACGCCCCGCGGTCGATCGCCGCCTGGATGAGCGGGGGGAAGGCGAGCGTGTCGCGGGTGCACAGCTCGGGGAAGCGCACGGGTGTGAGGTCGTGGACGGACACGACCGCGGCGCCCCGGGTGGGCGGGACCACGTAGTTCGGGCCGTGGACGAGGTCGATGGGGCCGGTCCACCACTCGATCGGCGGGCCAGCGAAGCGTGACCACGCCTCGCGCAGGGGGCGAGCGGCCATGGGTCGACCCATCGCCGTGACGCCGGCCGGGACCAGTCCGGCCAGGCGGCCCCGGCCTCGCCACGTCGCGGCGTACGCCCGCACGTCCAGGTCGGGGTGGGCGCCGAGCCGGGCGAGCACCTCGTAGGCGTAGACGCCGACACCGGTCCGTGGGCCGAACAGCGGGGTGGCGTCGTAGGCGACGCGCAGTGCCGGAGGCATTCCGGCGGTGCTCGCGGGCCGGCCCGGCCGCTAGCGGCCGAAGACCTGCTGGCCCAGGCCCTCGAGGCGCGTCTGGAGCTCGCGTCGCTGCACCTGCGCCTTCTGGAAGGTCAGCACGCCGGCGCCCACGCCGAGGTACACGGCGTCCATGGCGACCTCGGCCAGGTCGGCCACGGCAGAACCGAGGCGGCGGTCGAACAGGTCGGTGACCGAGCCGGACATGCTCACCAAGGTATCGATGGCGTGAAACAACAGCAAGCACTCGAGCGAGTGTCGGAGGTCACGGAGACGGGTGCCGGGGGTCACCGAAACGGGCCGCGCGCCCGGGTAGGTTGGCCCGATCGTGGAGACCCTTCCCGGAGACGCCGACGCGCCCGCAACGCTGCCCTCGGTCGTGGCCATCGTGGTCGCGCACGACCCCGGCGCCTGGTTCGAGGACACGATGGCGAGCCTCGCCGTGCAGGACTACGACCAGCTCGCCGTCCTGGTGATCGATGCCGCCAGCGAGGTGCCCGTACGGGACCGCGTGGCCTCCGTGTTCCCGAGCGCCCTGGTGCGCCGCCTCGAGCGCAACGCGGGCTACGGCGCCGCCACCAACCAGGCCGTGGCCATGGTCCAGGGCGCCCCGTTCCTCCTGCTCTGCCACGACGACGTCGAGCTCGCGCCCACGACCGTCCGGCTCCTGGTGGAGGAGGCCTACCGCTCCAACGCCGGGCTCGTCGGCCCCAAGCTCGTCCGCTGGGACGCGCCACGCGAGATCCTCCAGCTGGGGCTGGTCGTGGACAAGACCGGCTACGCCGGCTCCCGGGTCGAGCGCGGGGAGTTCGACCAGGAGCAGCACGACTCAGTCCGGGACGTGTTCGCGCTGCCGAGCGGTTGCCTGCTCGTCCGAGCTGACCTCTTCTCGGCCCTGGGTGGCTTCGACGAGGCCATCGACTACCTCGGTGACGACGTCGACCTCTGCTGGCGCGCCCAGGTGGCCGGCGCCCGGGTTGTCGTGGCCCCCGAGGCCCGGGTCTGTCACCTCGAGGCCCTCGGCGACCGCCGCCACCTGGACGACCGGCGCCGCCTCCAGGCCCGCCACCGGCTGCGCTCGACCCTGGTCTGCTACCAGTCGTTCCACCGCTGGCGCGTCCTGCCCCAGGCCGCCCTGCTCGCGCTGGTCGAGATCCTCTATGCCCTGGTCGTCGGGCGGGGACGTCAGGCCCGCGACATCGCGGGCGCCTGGCTCTGGAACCTGCGCCGGTACGGATCCATCCGCCGGGCCCGCAAGCGCCTCAACCGGGTCCGCCAGGTGCCCGACGGCGACGTGCGCCCGCTCCAGGCGGGCGGCTTCGGGCGCATCAGCGCCCTCGCCAGAGGTCAGATCGGCCGCAGCGGCGACGACCGCCTGACCTCGGTGGGCAGCGCCGGCCGTGACCTCGCCCAGTTCTTCCGGGAGGGACCGAGCCGGGCCTCGGCCATCGTGTGGATCGCCGTCGTGGCGTTCCTGATCATCGGCAGTCGTCACCTCATCACCCGGGACGTGCCGGCCATCGGCCAGTTCGCGGCGTTCTCCGACTCGGCGACCGACCTCCTCCGCCAGTGGGCCAGCGGCTGGTCGGCGGCGGGGCTGGGCTCCCAGGCCCCGAACCCCACCGGGTTCGGGGTGATCGGCGCGCTCGGCTATGCGTTCCTCGGTGCCATGGGGATCCTCCGCAAGGTCCTGATCCTCGGGTTGATCCCGGTCGGCGCAGTCGGGGCGTGGCGACTGCTCGCGCCGACCCGCTCTCGGCGCACCCGGCTCGTCACCCTCGTCGTCTACGTGGCCGTCCCCGTGGCCTACAACGCGATCGCCCTCGGGCGTTGGGGCGGCCTGGTCCTCTATGCCGCGGCCCCCTGGTTCCTCGCCCGTCTCGCCCGTGCGTCGGCGCTGCCCCCCTTCGCACCGGTCGTGCCGGAGGCCGTGCCTGCCGGTGAGGAGCCTCCCCCCCCGACCGAGGGTGTGCCGCCCCGAACCCGGCGCCAGCACGTGCTGGCCCTCGGCGTCCTGCTCGCCCTCGTCACCTGCCTGGCCCCCTTGGCCGTGCCGGTCCTCTGGCTCATGGCCATCGGGCTCGTGCTCGGCGGGCTCCTCGGCGGCAGCCTGCACGGCGCCAGCCGGATCCTCGCCACCACCTTCGGGGCGACGGTCGTCGCCGGCGTGCTCCAGATCCCGTGGGCCCTCGACTTCCTGCCGCCCCGGTTCCAGTGGTCCGCCCTCGGCGCCGAGGCCACCTCGTCCACCGGTGGGCTCGATCTGCCGCAGCTGCTGCGGTTCGACAGCGGGCCGCTCGGGGCGGGGCCGGTGGGGTTCGCGTTCCTGGTCGTGGCCGGCCTGGCCCTGCTCATCGCACGAGACTGGCGGCTCGACTGGGCCATCCGAGGGTGGGCGGTCGCGCTCACCTGTTGGGGGGCGCTCTGGGCCGCCGAGGCCGGCTGGCTGCCCTTCGGGGCCACGTCACCCGAGCTCCTGCTCGCGCCGGCGGCCGCCGGCCTGGCCCTGGCCTCGGGGCTCGGCGCCACGGCGTTCGAGCGCGATCTCACCACCCGGTTCTCGTGGCGCCAGATCGCCTCGTTCGGCGCGCTCGTCGCCCTGAGCGTGGCCGTGCTGCCCGCGGTCGGTGCCATGTTCAACGGCCGGTGGGGCGCTCCGAGGGGAGACTTCGACTCCTCGCTGTCCTTCCTCGACGAGGAGGTCGCCGAGGCGCCGTTCCGAGTGCTCTGGATCGGCAACCCCGACGTCGTCCCCCTGTCGGGCTGGGAGCTCGACGATGGGGTGATCTACGCCACCACCGACGACGGCGAGCCCGACGTCACCGACCTCTGGGCCGGCTCCTCCCATGGCGCGACCGCACTCGTCGGCGAGGCGCTGGACGCCGCCGGCTCGCGCCAGACCAACCGGCTCGGTCGCCTGCTGGCCCCGATGGGCGTCCAGTACGTCATCGTGGTGGAACAGCTCGCCCCCGAGCCCTTCAGCGACGAGACGCGACCCGTGCCGCCCCGCATCCTCAACACCCTCGACGAGCAGCTCGACCTCGAGGCGCTCGAGGTCAACCCCGCCCTGCAGGTGTACCGCAACATCGCGTGGGCGCCCTCGCGCTCGTTCCTCGCCGACGCCGACGTCGGTGCGGGTGAGGGCTCGTCGCTGTCACTGGCCGCCGCCACCGACCTCTCGGGCTCCGAGGTCGCACTGCCCGACGAGATCCACTACAACAAGTTCCAAGGCCCGGTGGAGGCCGGCGACGAGGTGTACCTGGCCAGCGCCAGCGCGTCCGGCTGGCAGCTTCGCTCCGGCGGCGAGACGGCCGAGCGCCGCGAGGCCTTCGGGTGGGCCAACGCCTTCGCCGCGACGGGCGACGGCGGCGCCACCCTGCGCTACCGCACGCCCGTCGCCCGGTACGGCCTGCTGGCGCTCCAGGCCCTGTTGTGGTTCGTCGTGCTGTTCGCCCTGTTCCGCGGCCAACTCGGTCCGCGCACCCGAAGGAAGGCCCGGCCGTGAAGCCGCACCGCTGGCCCGCCCTGCTCGTCGTGCCCGCCGTCCTCGTCGGTGCGGTCGTGGCCGACCGGGCCCGTGACGAGCAACCCGAGGTCGTCGAGGGCCGTGACCTCACCCGCAGCCTCGAGGAACAGGGCCTCATGCCCGTGGCCGCCCCGGTCGGTGCGGTGGGGGCGACGTGGTACTGCGCCGGCGGGGTCGTCGACGACGAGGCATCGCACACCGTCATCGTGGCCAACCCGACCGACGAGGATCTCGACGGTGCCATCACGGTCTACGGCGACCCCGACAGCGCCAACCCCGTGATCGCGGAGCCGGTCATCCCCACCACGACGACCACCGCGGGCGGCGACGAGGGTGACGACGCCGGCGAGGACGAGGACACCACCACCACCACGTCCACCACCACGACGACCACGATCCCGCCCACCACCACGACCGAGGTGCCGTCGCCCGCGCCGGCGTCTGCCCCGATCGCGGTGCCGGCCGGATCGTCGACGGAGGTCGACCTGGGCACCATCGGTGGGGTCGAGCCCGGCTTCACCGCCGCGCTCGTCGAGCTCGACGGTGGCGGCGCCGTCGTCGAGCATCGGGTCACCGACGAGGACGGCAGCGACGTCGGCCCGTGCTCGTCCACCGCCTCGCCGACGTGGTACTTCGCCACCGGGGCCACCACCAAGGACGCCACGGAGACTCTCGTGTTCTTCAACCCGTTCCCCGACGACGCCGTCGTCGACGTCACGTTCCGCACCGACCAGGACGTCCGCACCCCCGAGCAATTCGAGGGCCTCGTGGTCCCCGGCCAGTCGGTGGTCGCACGCGACATCGGCGAGGTCGTCACCCGCCGCGAGCACGTCTCGGCGAGCGTGGTGGCCCGAGCCGGCCGCCTCGTGGTCGACCGGCTCCAGAGCTACGACGGCACGGAAGGAGTGACCGGGCTCACGGTCACCCTCGGCGCGCCCCTGCCGGCGGAGACGTGGTTCTTCCCGGAGGGCACCGTCGGCGAGGGGGTCGACGAACGCATCGTGATCTTCAACCCCACCGGCCAGCGCGCCGAGGTCGACCTCGAGATCACCGTCGACGACGCGACCCTCACCGGCGTGATCGAGCCCTTCGAGCTCACCGTGCCCCCCGAGGGCTACGAGGAGATCCTCCTCGACGAGGAGGCCCGCATCACCTCGGCCCGGGGCGGGGAGGGCGCGCTCGAGCACTCGAGCACCGTCCGCTCGGTCAACGGCGTCCCGGTGGTGGCCGAGCGCCAGAGCGTCGGTGGCCCCGACAGCTCGCTGGCCGGCGTCGACATCGTGCTCGGGGCACCGCTGCTCGCCGACGAGTTCCTGTTCGCCGCCGGCGCCGACGACGGCGACGAGGTCCTCGTGCTCTTCAACGCCGACTCCGACGACGAGGTCACCGCCACGGTGTCCGCCGTGGACGACGGCGAGCTCGTCCCGGTGTCGGGCCTCGAGGAGGTCACGCTGGAGGGCCGTCAGCGCACCGCCGTGCTCGTCGACGACATCGACGAGGGAACCCCGCTGGTGGTGAGCGCCGACGGGCCGCTCGTGGTCGAGCGTCGGCTGGTGTTCGACGGCGACGTGTCGAGCGCGATCGGCGTCCCGCTGGCCGGGAGCCTGCGCGAGCCCGCCCCCTGATGGAGCGCCTGGCGGTCGCCGCGGTCCTGCTCGTGGGCGCGGTCGTTCTCGCCCTGGTGCTTCGGCGACGGCAGTCCGACGAGCCGGTGCCCACGTCGTGGGCGGTCCCGACCTGGGTGGAGCGGTCCGACTTCGCCTCGCCGGAGGCACCGTGGCTCGTCGCGGTGTTCACGTCGGCGACGTGCCGCAGCTGCCAGGACACCGTGGACAAGGCAGGACCGCTGGCCAGCGACGAGGTCGCGGTGGCCGAGATCGAGGTGGGGGCCCGGCCCGACCTGCACGAGCGCTACGGCATCGAGGCGGTGCCCACGCTGGTGATCGCCGACGCGGAGGGGGCGGTCAGGGGCTCGTTCGTCGGGCCCCCCACCACCGCGGAGCTGTGGGCGCGTGTCGCGGAGGCGCGCGATGGTGCCACGGGCGAGGCGGCCGAGGAGCCGTCATAGGCCGTACGCCGGTCCAAGGGTGGGATCGGGGTCGGGACCGCGAGGACGGCCGACCCCGGCGTTCAGTCGTCCGCCGTGACGGGCTCGGTCGCGAGCGGGTCACCGTCCGCGGCCGCACCGGCCGGCGAGCCGGCGCCACCGTTGCGGGCGAGTGCGATCAGGCGGTTCACCTCGGCGCCGTCGATGGTCTCGTGCTCGAGCAGGGCCCGGGCCACGAGGTCGAGGCCCTTGCGCTCGCGGACGAGGGTCTGGCGGCACCGCTCCTCACCGGCACGGAGGATCTGCTCGACCTCTTCGTCGATGATGCGGGCGGTCTCGTCGCTGTAGTCGCGGGTGTGCATGAGGTCCTCACCGAGGAAGACCTGACCCTGGCTGCCCCAGGCCATGGGGCCGACCCGCTTGGACATGCCCCACTCACGGACCATCTTGCGGGCGAGCTCGGTGCTGCCCACGAGGTCGTTGTTGGCGCCGGTCGAGTAGACGCCGAACACGAGCTCCTCGGCGATGCGCCCGCCCATGCGCACCACCAGCGAGTCCTCGATGTAGTCCTGGCGGTGGATGTGGCGCTCCTCGATCGGGAGCTGCATGGTCACCCCGAGGGCCATGCCCGTCGGGAGGATGGTGACCTTGTGCACCGGGTCGGCGTGGGGGAGCACGGCGGCGCACACGGCATGGCCGGCCTCGTGGTAGGCGATGGCCTCCTTCTCGTCGTCCGAGAGGGCCATCGACTCACGGCGCTGGCCCATGAGGACGCGGTCGCGCGCCATCTCGAAGCTGGCCATGTCGATCTGGTCCTGGCCGTTGCGCACGGCGAACAGGGCCGCCTCGTTCACCAGGTTGGCCAGGTCGGCGCCACTCATGCCGGGGGTGCCTCGGGCGACCACGTCGAGGTCGACGTCGGGCGAGATGCGCTTGTGCTTGCAGTGGACGTCGAGGATCGCCCGGCGGTCGGAGAGCTCGGGGAGCGGCACCGTCACCTGGCGGTCGAAGCGACCCGGTCGCAGGAGCGCCGCGTCGAGGATGTCGGGACGGTTGGTCGCGGCCATCATCACGATGCCCTCGGTTGCCTCGAAGCCGTCCATCTCCGACAGCATCTGGTTGAGGGTCTGCTCCCGCTCGTCGTGGCCGCCGCCCAGGCCGGCACCACGCTTGCGGCCGATCGAGTCGATCTCGTCGACGAAGATGATGGCGCGGCCCATCTTGCGGGCGGACTGGAACAGGTCACGGACCCGGCTGGCGCCGACCCCGACGAACATCTCCATGAAGTCCGACCCGGTCACCGACAGGAACGGCACGCCCGCCTCGCCGGCCACGGCGCGGGCGATCAGGGTCTTGCCGGTGCCCGGCGGGCCCACCAGCAGCACGCCCTTGGGGATCCGGGCGCCGATCTCGCCGAAGCGCTCGGGGTGCTTCAAGAAGTCGACGACCTCGGTGATCTCCTGCTTGACGCCGTCGTACCCGGCGACGTCGGCGAAGGTCGTGCCCGGCCGCTCGGTCGAGTAGGTCTTGGCCTTCGAGCGGCCGATGGACATGATCCCGCTCATCTGGCCCTGGGCCCGGCGCTGCATCCACCAGAAGAACCCGATCAGCAGGGCGACGGGCAGCAGCAGCGGGATGAGGGTGGCGAAGATGCCCGACTCGGGGGTCTTGAACTCGACCTCGACGCCCTGCTCGCGCATGGCCGCCAGATCGGCCTCGGGAATGCCGCCTTCGAGCGGGCCCGTGGTCGTGAACTTCTCGCCGTCGTCGAGCTCGCCGGAGATCTTGGCGTTGTCGTTGTTGATCTCGACGCTCTTGACGTCACCCGCCTCGACGCGGGACATGAAGTCGTCGTAGCTGATGGCCGAGCCGTCGTCGCCCGACGACAGGAGGCTCGAGGCCACGATCGACGCGGTGACCAGGCCGAGCAGCACCCAGAGCGACCAGCGGGGCCAGCTGCTGTCGGGCTTGGTGGTCCGCGGGCCCTTGCCCGCCGACGGGGGCGGGGGAGGGGGCGGCAGGTTGTCGGGGCTCACGTCTCCCGCTCCTGGCTCATGACCCAATGCTAGGGCGCAGAGGGTCCACCGCCACGGGCGCCCCCCGCCCTACGCTCGGTGGCCATGAACCGACTCTGCGCGCGCCCCGGCTGCAGTGAGCGGGCGACCGCGACCCTCGCGTACGACTACCACTCGCGCACGGTCTGGCTCGACGGCCTCTCCTACGAGGTCGACCCGGCCAACCACGACCTCTGCACCCGCCACGCCGATCGCCTCACCCCGCCCCAGGGCTGGGAGCTGCACGACCTGCGGGTCGCGGTGGTCGAGCCCATGTTCCGGGCCGCCCGAGCCTCCTGACCCCGCCGGTCGCGGGTCTCGACGACCCGCTCCACCGGTACGCTCGGCACCCGATGCCCGCCCTCCCGACGCCGGACGGGGCTCCGCAGGTCCCTCCCGCCGGCGCCCACGACCCGCTCGCGGGCCCGCCGCCCCACGCCACCTCGCCCGAGACCGACGGGGTCCCCCCGGTCCGCTGGGGGCTGGGCGGCGCCTGGCTGGGACTGCTCATCGGCAACGCCGCCGCGGTGTTCGTCGGTGCCGCCATCCTCGCAGTGACGGGGTACGCCGGGGACGACGTCGACGACCTGCCGCTCGCGATCATCGCCCTGCTCCAGGTGCCGCTGTGGGCCGGCTACCTGACCATGCCCCTGGTCGCCGCCCGCCGCAAGGGCAACGGCCTCGTCGCGGACTTCGGCCTCCGCTCCCGGGTGCTCGACGTCCCGGTGGGCCTGGTGGTCGGGGTGCTCACCCAGCTCGTGCTGGTGCCGCTCATCTACGTCCCCATCTTCTGGGTGATCGGCGAACGCGACGTGTCGGCGGACGCCCGGGCCCTCACCGACCGGGCCACCGACCCCGTCGGCATCGTGCTCCTCGTGCTCATCGTGGTGATCGGGGCCCCGATCGTCGAGGAGCTCTTCTTCCGCGGCCTGCTGCTGCGCAGCGCCGAACGTCGGTGGGGTCGGTGGTGGGCGGTCGCCGTGTCCTCGCTCGTGTTCGGGGCGGTGCACCTCCAGCCCCTGCAGTTCCCCGCGCTCGTGGCCGTCGGCGTCGTCCTGGCCCTGCTCACCCTGCGCACCGGTCGGCTCGGCCCGGCGATCTTCGCCCACATGGGGTTCAACGCGGTCGCGGTGATCACCCTCATCACCAGCCGCCAGGACGAGCCCGACCCGCTCTCGTTCCTGCACTGGCTCCACGCCCTCTCGGTGGTGGGCGCCGTCACCGTCCGATGAGCGCGATCGCGCCCTCAACTCGGTGCGGGGTGCGCCGATGGGTCCGGAGCCGCCCGCCTGGAGACCCGCCCCGTGCCCGCACCCCGCTGCCCCCGATGCGACGCCCCCCTGGTCGAGATCACCGTCACCTTGGCGGGGTCGGAGGCCACGATGCGATCGTGCTCGACGTGCGACCAGCGCACCTGGGTGAGCCACGGACGCCAGGTCGACCTCGACGGGGTGCTGGCGGACCTGCAGGTCGAGCCACGCCGCACCTGACCCGGCCTCGGCGCCCCCGGGTGCCACGATGAGGCCCTGATGGCCGACACCCTGCTCGCTGAGCCCACCGGCGAGGACCCCCCGCCCGAGCCGGGCGGGGCCGGCGACCGGTCCGGGGCGACCGACGCGCCCCATCGCGGCGACGGCGCGGCCGAGCGCGTCGTCCGCGGGGGCCGGGCCCACCGGGCGTGGGCCCGGTTCTGGGCCATGCCCGCGGAGGGGTGGATCACCCTCGGGGTCGTGGCGGTGTCGGTGGTGTTCACCCTCAGCCACCTCCAACCCGACCTCCTCGTGGCGAACACCACCCCTGCGGGGGGCGACATGGGTGCGCACGTCTGGGGGCCGGCCTACCTCCGCGACCACCTCCTGCCCCATGGCCGCCTGACGGGGTGGACGCCCGACTGGTACGCCGGGTTCCCCGCGTACCAGTTCTACATGGTCGTCCCGTCGCTGATGATCCTGGCCCTGGATCTCGTCCTGCCCTACGGCATCGCGTTCAAGCTGATCACGGTCTCGGGACTGCTCACCCTCCCGGTCGCGGCCTGGGGGTTCGGACGGCTGTCCGGTCTGCGCTTCCCGGGGCCCGCGCTCCTCGCGGCGGCAACCGTGCCGTTCCTGTTCGACCAGGGATTCACCATCTACGGCGGCAACATCGCGTCGACCCTCGCCGGCGAGTTCGCGTTCTCGATCTCGCTGTCGTTCGCGATGATCTACCTCGGGGTGGTGGCACGGGGCCTCGAGACCGGTCGCCACCGGGCGCTCGCCGCCGTGCTGCTCGCGCTCTGCGTGCTCTGCCACCTGATCCCGGCGATCTTCGCGGTCGCGGGCACCGTCGTCTGGTTGGCGCTGCGGCCCGGGCGGGCGCAGTTGCGCTGGCTGGCGACCATGGCCCCGGTCGGCGTCCTGTTGGCCGCCTTCTGGGTACTGCCCTTCTACCTGCGACGGGCGTACCTGAACGACATGGGCTGGGAGAAGCTCACCGAGTACTGGGTGAACCTCGTCCCGCACGACTACCGCTGGCTGTTCGTGTTCCCGGTGGTCGGGGCCGTGTTCGCGTTCCTGCGCCGAAGCCGCACCGGGATCTGGCTGGTGGTCATGGTGGCGGTGTTCGCGGTCGCGTTCGTCCTGGCGCCGCAGGGCCGCCTGTGGAACGCCCGGCTCCTGCCCTTCTACTTCCTCTGCCTCTACCTGCTGGGCGGCTACGCCATCGCGGAAGCAGGGAAGTCGCTCGCCCGCGCGGCGGGGCGCGTCAACGCCCACCGGATGGCGCCGGCGATCGGCGTCGACACCGTCACCCTCACCGGCGCCGAGGGCGTCGTCGCGGACGCCGCCGCCCCGCCGGAGGTGGTCGCGCCCGACGAGGCCCCGGTCGACGACGGCGCTCCCCGGACGCCCGACCCGGCCGAGCGGGCGGTGCGCCTGCTCACCCCGATCGTCGGCCTGGCCTTCGTCCTCGTCCTCGTCGCGCTGCCCCTGCACGCCCTGCCCTTCGGTCGCACCGGTGCCGACGGGGTGTACCGCTGGCTCGGCCTGTCCACCACCGATCGCAGCTTCGTCGACAGCTGGGCCCGGTGGAACTACTCCGGCTACGAGCGCAAGCAGGCCAACGCCAGCGGCGGCGGCTACACCGAGTACCACGACCTCGTCCAGACCATGGGTCGGGTGGGCGAGGAGCAGGGCTGTGGCCGGGCCATGTGGGAGTACGAGAAGGAGCTCGACCGGTACGGCACACCGATGGCGGTCATGTTGCTGCCGCACTGGACCGACGGCTGCATCGGCTCGATGGAGGGCCTCTACTTCGAGGCGTCGTCCACCACGCCGTTCCACTTCCTCAACCAGTCCGAGCTGTCGGCGGCGCCGTCCCGCGCCCAGCGCGACCTGCCGTATCGCAATTTCGACATCGACGCCGGCATCCAGCACCTCCAGCTGCTGGGGGTGCGGTACTACCTCGCCTTCTCCGACCAGGCGGTCGACGCCGCGGCCGGGCACCCCGACCTGACCGAGGTGGCGACGTCCGGGCCGTGGCACGTCTACGAGATCGCCGACAGCGAGCTCGTGACACCGCTGTCGTTCGAGCCCGCCGTCGTCGAGGACGTGCACGACGCCATCCACTCGTGGCTGCCGGTGGCGGTGGACTGGTACCAGGACCCGTCGCGGTGGGACGTGCCGCTGGCCACCAGCGGTCCCGAGGAGTGGCCACGGGTGCTCCAGGGCCAGGAGCCCGACCGGGTGCCCGTCGAGCCCGTGACGGTGACCGACATCGCCGCCGACGACGACTCGATCTCGTTCGAGGTCGACCAGGTCGGTTCGCCCGTCCTCGTCAAGACGAGCTACTTCCCGAACTGGCAGGCCTCTGGCGCCGAGGGCCCGTGGCGGGTGGCGCCCAACCTCATGGTCGTGATCCCCACCGACACCCGGGTGGAGCTGCGCTACGGGTACACCGGGGTCGACTACCTCGCGTGGGCGGCCACGTTGCTCGGCCTCGTCGGCCTGGTGATGCTCGTCCGACACCCCGCCCTCGACATGACTCCCCGCCCCCGGCCGGGCCGCGACGGCGGTCCGTCGCCCGCCGACCCGCCCGGCCCGGCCCTGGCCGAGGATGCTGGATCGCCGGCCGAGGCGCCGGCGGGAGCTGCGGGAGCGACGGCGGGAGACGCGGGAGCGACGGGCACCGCCCCAGCGCCCGAGCCGTGAGGAGCGGCCTCGGGCGCGTCCTCCTCCTGGGGGCGCTCTCGACCGTGCTCGACGCCGGGACCTTCGTCGCGCTCCGCCAGGGGCTCGGCTGGGGCGTGGTGCCCGCCGACCTCGCCGCGCTCGTCCTGGCCGCGGCCACGTCCTACGGCCTGCACCGCGCCACGGCCACCCCTGACGACCCCTACGCCCGCTGGGTGGACCGACCCGCGGCGTTCGTGCGCATCACCGCAGTGGCCGGTGCGGTCGACCTCACGGTCGTCGTCGGCCTGGTCGCGCTGATCGACCCCACCTCGGCGGCCGCGGTCCTGGCGGTCAAGCTCGCCGCCCTGCTCGTCGCCGGCGTCGTCCGGTCCGCGGGCGAGCGGCGGCTGCTGTTCCGCCTGGTGCGCGACACCCAGGTCCACCGGGTGGACCGGCCCGATCCTCCGGGCGACGTGCGGCTGTCCGTCGTGGTCCCTGCGTTCCGCGAGGCCGAGCGCATCGGCGGGACGGTCGCGGCCCTGCACGCCGCGCTGGCGGAGGTGACCGCCGACGGCGGCCTCGAGATCGTGGTCGTCGACGACGGCTCTGGCGACGCGACCGCCGACGCGGCGACCGCGGCGGGCGCGGACGTCGTCCTGGTCCAGCCCGAGAACCGCGGCAAGGGTGCCGCGGTCCGGCGGGGAGCCCTTGCCGCACGAGGTCGCACTGTTGCCTTCACCGACGCCGACCTGTCGTACTCGCCGGATCAGCTGGTCCGCCTCCTGGCCGAGGTGGAGGACGGCTGGGACGTCGTCGTCGGCAGCCGTCGCCACGAGGACACGACCACCCTCGTCCGGGCCGGTCGCCTCCGTGAGGTCGGCGGGCGCGCCATCAACCTGCTCACCCAGGTCGTGCTGCTCGGCCAGTACCGCGACACGCAGTGCGGCCTCAAGGCCTTCCGCAGCGACGTGGCCCGGCTGCTCTTCGCTCGCTCGCGGATCGACGGCTTCGCGTTCGACGTGGAGCTGTTCCACCTGACCGAGCGGTACCGCCTCTCGCTCACCGAGGTGCCCGTGCAGGTCGAGAACTCCTCGCGCTCCACGGTCCGCGTCGCCCGCGACGCGGTGCGCCTCGTGCGGGACCTGTTCCGGATCCGGCGGTGGGCCAAGCGCGGCGAGTACGACGGCCCCGAGGCCGTGGCCGGTGACCGCGCCCTGCCCCTGAGCTGACCGCGCGCCCGTCGACCACGGGGCCGGGAACCTGACCGCGGACGTCCGCCCCTCTAGCATGGGCGAGCTCATGGCACAGATCGACGCGGTCTTCAAGGCCTACGACATCCGGGGCACCGTGCCCGACCAGCTCGACGCCGAGCTGTGCCGGGCCATCGGGGCCGCCTTCGCCCACTTCGCCACCGGAGGGATGGACCGGCCGCGCGTGCTCGTGGGTCGCGACATGCGACCGTCGGGCGTCGAGCTGAGCGGTGCCTTCGCCGCGGGCGTGCGTGCCCAGGGCGTCGACGTCGTCGACCTCGGGCTGTGCTCGACCGACATGCTGTACTTCGCCTCCGGCCGCGCCGACGCCCCCGCCGCGGTCTTCACCGCGTCGCACAACCCAGCGGCCTACAACGGCATCAAGATGTGCCTGGCCGGGGCCAAGCCGGTGGGGGAGGAGACCGGCCTGCGTGAGATCAAGGCCGCCGCGGCCGCCGGTGTCGCCGACGCCGCCGGTGCGCCCGGGACGGCGAGCACCCTCGACGTCCTCGGTGACTTCGCCGCCCACGTGCACTCCTTCGTGGACGTCGGCGCGCTGAGGCCCCTCAAGGTCGTGGCCGACACCGCGAACGGCATGGGCGGCCTCGTGGTGCCCGCGGTGTTCGAGGGCCTGCCGTTCGACCTCGAGGTCCTCTACCCCGAGCTCGACGGCACCTTCCCGAACCACCCCGCCGACCCGATCCAGCCGGAGAACCAGGCCGACCTGCGGGCCCGGGTGCTCGAGACGGGTGCCGACATCGGCCTGGCCTTCGACGGCGACGCCGACCGCGTCTTCCTCGTCGACGAGCAGGCCGAGCTGCTGTCGGGCTCGTTGACCACGGCCATCGTCGCGGCCGGCATCCTGGCCAAGCAGCCGGGCTCGACGGTGATCCACAACCTCATCTGCTCGAAGGCCGTGCCCGAGGTCATCCGGGAGGGCGGGGGCACGCCGGTGCGGAGCCGGGTCGGCCACTCCTTCATCAAGGCGCTCATGGCCGAGACCGGCGCGGTCTTCGGCGGCGAGCACTCGGGCCACTACTACTTCCGCGACAACTACCGCGCCGACTCGGGGCTCATCGCCGCCCTCGTCGTGCTCGAGCAGCTGTCGCAGGCGGGAATCCCGCTCAGCGAACTGCGGGCCCCGTTCGAGCGGTACGCGGCCTCCGGCGAGCTCAACCAGGAGGTCCCCGACCCGCGTGCGATCATCGACCGCGTCGCCGATCACTACGCCGACGCCGACCAGGACCGTCTCGACGGGCTCACGGTCGACCTGGGTGACTGGTGGTTCAACCTGCGCCCCTCCAACACCGAGCCGCTCCTGCGGCTCAACCTCGAAGCGCCGGACGCCGACTCGTGCGCCCGCCACGTGGACGAGGTCAACGACGTGATCGGGGCCGCCGCCTCGAGCCTCTCCGAACGAACGGACTCCTGATGGCCCTCGACCCCCAGCTCCTCGAGATCCTCGCCTGCCCGGAGGACAAGGGGCCCCTCCTGTACTTCGAGGCGGAGGACACCCTCTACAACCCGCGCCTGCGACGCCGGTACACGGTGCGCGACGACATCCCGATCATGTTGATCGACGAGTCCGAGACCGTCGACGACGCCGAGCACGAGCGCCTGGTGGCCCTCGCCGAGGCGGAGGGCATCGAGCCGACCTTCGTGGACGAGGCCTCCTGATGGAGCCGCCCTCGCCCCTCGACTCGTGGTCCATGCTCGAGGCCACCGCCGGACTCGCGGAGCAGATCGAGGTCGCGGTCGAGGCCGCCGAAGCCGTGGATCTCTCGGGGCTGCCGGATCGCCGGCAGATCGAGAACGTCCTCGTGCTGGGCATGGGTGGCAGCGGCGTGTCCGGTGACCTGCTCACCGTCACCGCCGGACCGTTCCTGCCGGTGCCGGTCGTGGTGGTCAAGGGCTACGAGCCGCCGTCGTACGCGAACGAGAACACCCTCGTGTTCGCCATGTCGTTCTCCGGTGACACCGAGGAGACCGTCGACGCGGTGACCACCGCGGCGCTGGCCGGAGCACCGGTTGTGGCGGTCACCCGCGGCGGGGAGATCGGCCGGCTGGCCGAGTCCTGGCAGGCGCCGGTGGTGCCGATCGCCGACGGCATCCCCGCACCGCGCGCCGGCCTGGGGGCCATGGCCGTCCCCCCGCTCGTCGTGCTCGAGCGCCTCGGCCTCTTCCCGGGCGCGAGCGAGTGGATCCACCGTGGCGTCGAGCAGCTCAAGCGCCGCCGTGACGCGCTCCTGCGACCCGGAGGCGAGGCCGAGATGCTGGCCCGCCGGCTCGGCCGCACGATCCCGCTCGTCTACGGCGGTGGGGGCATCGGCCACGTGGCCGCCTCCCGCTGGAAGACCCAGATCAACGAGAACACCAAGGCGCCGGCCTTCGCCAACACCGTTCCCGAGCTCTGCCACAACGAGATCGCCGGTTGGGGCCAGCACGGCGACCTCACCCGCCAGGTGTTCAGCCTGGTGCACCTCCGCCACGAGCACGAGCACCCCCAGGTCATGAAGCGCTTCGAGCTCGTCACCCGGTGGACCGAGGAGGTCATGGGCGGGGTGTACGAGGTGCAGGCCGAGGGCGACGGTGCCCTGGCCCAGCTCCTCGACCTCATCTCCTTCGGGGACTTCGTCAGCCTCCACCTGGCCTTCCAGGAGGGCGTCGATCCCGGCCCGGTCCCGGTCCTCGACGAGATCAAGGCCGCGCTCAGCGACTGAAACGCGCGCCGGGGACGGGAAAGGGTGGCCCCCGGCGCCCCGGTTCTCTACACTCGGGGGCGCTTCGGGCTGATTCGAGTGGCGTCAGTGGACCCCAGCCTGGGTTGGCACCTTCCCTCACCCCTGCTTCGACGCGCGGGTGCACTCGACATCAGGAGACACGCATGACCGACCCATCCCAGCACGACGCCGACAACACCGGCGACCTCGGCTTCAAGGTCGCCGACCTCTCGCTGGCCGACTTCGGCCGCAAGGAGATCCACCTGGCCGAGCACGAGATGCCCGGCCTCATGGCCCTCCGCGAGGAGTACGGCGCGGCCCAGCCCCTCGCCGGCGCCCGCATCACGGGCTCGCTGCACATGACCATCCAGACGGCGGTCCTCATCGAGACGCTGGTCGCCCTCGGCGCCCAGGTCCGCTGGGCCTCCTGCAACATCTTCTCCACCCAGGACCACGCCGCGGCCGCTGTGGCGGTGGGCCCTGACGGCACCGTCGAGAACCCGAAGGGTGTGCCGGTCTTCGCCTGGAAGGGCGAGACCCTGGAGGAGTACTGGTGGTGCACCGAGCAGGCGCTGCGCTGGCCCGACGGTGGCCCCAACATGGTGCTCGACGACGGCGGTGACGCCACCCTGCTCGTGCACAAGGGCACCGAGTTCGAGGCTGCGGGCGCCGTCCCGGACCCGTCGACCGCCGACTCCGAGGAGTACCAGTACGTGCTGGCCCTGCTCGGCCGCACCCTCGCGGAGGAACCGCAGCTCTGGACCGGCATCGGCAAGGGGATCAAGGGCGTCACCGAGGAGACCACCACGGGCGTCCACCGGCTCTACCAGATGGCCGAGACCGGCACCCTGCTGTTCCCCGCCATCAACGTGAACGACTCGGTGACCAAGTCGAAGTTCGACAACCTCTACGGGTGCCGCCACTCGCTCATCGACGGCATCAACCGGGCCACCGACGTGATGATCGGCGGCAAGGTCGCGGTGGTGCTGGGCTACGGCGACGTCGGCAAGGGCTGCGCCCAGTCGCTGAAGGGCCAGGGCGCCCGGGTCGTGGTCACCGAGATCGACCCGATCTGCGCGCTGCAGGCGGCCATGGAGGGCTACCAGGTCGTCACCCTCGAGGACGTGGTCGAGACCGCGGACATCTTCATCACCGCCACCGGCAACTTCAACATCATCACCGCCGACCACATGGCTCGGATGAAGCACAACGCGATCGTGGGCAACATCGGCCACTTCGACAACGAGATCGACATGGCCGGCCTGGCCAAGGTCGAGGGGGTCGAGCGCATCACCATCAAGCCCCAGGTCGACGAGTGGCGGTTCGCCGACGGCCACTCGATCATCATCCTGGCCGAGGGTCGGCTCCTGAACCTCGGTTGCGCCACCGGCCACCCGAGCTTCGTGATGTCGAACAGCTTCACCAACCAGGTCATCGCCCAGATCGAGCTGTACGGCCACACCGACTTCTACGAGCGGCGGGTCTACACCCTGCCGAAGCACCTCGACGAGAAGGTGGCCCGCCTGCACCTCGACTCGCTGGGGGCCAAGCTCACCGAGCTGCGGCCCGAGCAGGCCGCCTACCTCGGCATCCCGGTGGAGGGCCCGTACAAGCCCGACCACTACCGGTACTGAGCCCACCCGTTCCGGCGTCGACGCCCGCCCTCCCCTCGGGGAGGGCGGGCGTTCTGCTTTGTGCCTCCAACGCCTGCACCCCTTCGGGGTCCGGCTCCGGCGGGATCGCGCCGATGGCCGGCCCCGGTTCCTGTCGGAGGGGGTCCGTAGGGTCGGCGGCGTGTTGCTGCCGACCACCTGCCCGTGCTGCGGTACCCGCGGCGAGGCGCCCTGCGCGGGCTGTCGGGCCCGTCTGCGGCCGCCGCCCGCCGCTCCACCGCCCGCGGGGGTCGACGAGTGGGTCGCCCTGCTCTCCTACGAGGGCGTGGGGCGTGAGCTCGTCGCCCGGCTCAAGTACCGCAACGCGCGGAGTGCGCTGGCGTGGCTGGCCGACGGGCTCGCGGGCCTCGTCGACCCCGCCGGTGTCGACGTCGTCACCTGGGCCCCCACCACGGAGGCCCGCCGCCGTGCACGCGGCTTCGACCAGGCCGAGCTGCTGGCCCTGGCGGTGGCCCGTCGTCTCCGACGACCCTGCCGGCGCCTCGTGCACCGCGGCCCTGGCCCGCCGCAGACGGGACGGGCCGGCGCGGAGCGCCGTCGGGGGTTGGGCATGCGCTCCGTGGCGCGAACACCACGCAGCGTGCTCGTAGTCGATGACGTGGCCACCACCGGCGCGACCGTCGCCTCGGTGGCGGCGGCGCTGCGCGGGTCCGGTACGGTCGAGGTCCGGGTCGCCACCGCGGCCCGTACACCCGCTCACCCCGGTCGCCTACCATCGGCCGGGCACGCCGTCGATCCGGGAGGTTCGCGTGGACATCAAGGTCAGTGGCCGTCACATGGAGGTCTCTGATGCGCTCCGGGACACCGCCGTCGACAAGATCGGTCGCCTCGACCGGTACGTCGACGGCATGGACCGGGCCGAGGTCCACTTCGCCGAGCAGCACAACCCGCGGATCCAGGACAAGGTCGTCTGCGAGGTGACCCTCGAGGGCCACGGCCACCACGTGCGCTGCAAGGTGGTGGCCCCCGACGGCTTCACCGCGGTCGACCGGGCGGTGGGCAAGCTCGAGCACCAACTGCACAAGCTCAAGACCAAGCTCGGGCGTCGGGTGGGCGCCCCCGCCCCCGACGAGGTCGTGGCGAGCCTCCCCGAGGACGCCGCCGCCTCGGCACCTCGCATCGTCAAGACCAAGCAGTTCGCCATGGCCACGATGGACGCGGACGAGGCGTCGCTGCAGATGGACCTCCTCGGCCACGACTTCTACGTGTTCACCAACGACCGCACCGGGCGCACCGCGGTCGTCTACCGCCGCGAGGACGGCGACGTCGGCCTGATCGACCAGGTCGACTGAGCGGACCCGACACGCCATGACGAGCGAGCGCGCGCCGGTGTCGGGGGTCGCCGCCGCCGAGCCCGTGCGGGTGCTGCTGTGCGACGACCACGCGCTCTACCGCCGCGGCCTCATGATGGCTCTCGAGGAACAGGCCGGCATCGAGGTGGTGGCGGAGGCCGAGAACGGGGCCGAGGCGGTGGCCATGGCCGAGGACTTCGCGCCGGACGTCGTGTTGATGGACGTGGCCATGCCGGGCCTCGACGGGGTCGAGGCCACCCGGCGCATCTCGCTGTTCCACCCGTCGGCCCGCATCATCATGTTGACGGTCGGCGGCGACACCGACGAGCTCTTCGCCGCGATCCGGGTCGGCGCCACCACCTACCTCCACAAGGAGGACTCGATCCAGGTGGTCGGCGACGCGGTGCGGGCCGTCGTGGCCGGCCAGACGCTGCTCACTCCCGAGCTGGCGGGCCGCTTGATCGGCGAGTTCGACCGGCTGGCCGAGACGGGTGACGGCGAGACGACCACCGTGACCCCGCCACCGAGCCTGGCGCCGCGTGAGCGGGCCGCGCTCGACCTGGTGGCTGAGGGCCTCGACTCGGCGGAGGTCGCGGCGCGGCTCGACGTGTCGGAGAACACGGTGAAGAACCACCTGCGCAACGTCATCGGCAAGCTCCACGTCAACGCCCGTCTGGGCGCGGCAGGTGGTGCCGCCGACACCTCCGCCCGGCCCTGACCGCAGAATCCGGGAGGGCGGCAGGGCGCCGGTAGGCTCTGCGCCATGGCAGTCCTCGACCGCATCCTGCGCGCCGGTGAAGGCAAGAAGCTGCGCGCGCTCGCCGGCCTCGTGCCCGAGATCAACAAGCTCGAGACCGAGTTCGAGGCGTTGTCCGACGCGGACCTGGCGGCGAAGACCCCCGAGTTCCAGCAGCGTTACGCCAACGGTGAGACCCTCGACGACCTGCTGATCGAGGCGTTCGCCGTCGTGCGCGAGGCCGGACGCCGCACCATCGGTCAGCGCCACTACGACGTGCAGCTCATGGGTGGCGCCGCCCTGCACTTCGGGTGGGTCGCCGAGATGAAGACCGGCGAGGGCAAGACCCTGGTCTCGACCCTGCCCGTGTACCTCAACGCGCTCGCGGGTGACGGCGTCCACGTCATCACGGTCAACGACTACCTGGCCCGTCGGGACGCCGAGTGGATGGGTCAGCTCCACGGCTGGCTCGGTCTCACCGTCGGCCAGATCCTGCCCGGCAACCACGACAGCGAGTTCAAGCGCTCGCAGTACGCCTGCGACATCACCTACGGCACCAACAACGAATTCGGGTTCGACTACCTGCGCGACAACATGGCCATGTCGCGGGCCGCCCAGGTGCAGCGGGGCCACAACTACGCCATCGTCGACGAGGTGGACTCGATCCTCATCGACGAGGCCCGGACCCCGCTGATCATCAGCGGTCGGGTCGCCGACGCGGCCCAGCTCTACTACCGCTTCGCCAGCGTCGTGCGCGGCCTCGAACGCGACGTCGACTACGACGTCGACGAGGAGAAGCGCACGGTCGCCCCGACCGACGAGGGCATCACCAAGGTCGAGGCCGCGCTCGAGATCGACAACATGTACGACGCGGTGTCGGCCAACCTCGTCCACCAGCTGCAGGCCGCGCTCAAGGCCAAGGAGCTGTTCAAGCGGGACAAGGACTACATCATCCAGCACGGCGAGGTGAAGATCGTCGACGAGTTCACCGGCCGCATCCTCGAGGGCCGTCGCTGGTCCGAGGGCCTCCACCAGGCCGTCGAGGCCAAGGAGGGGGTGAAGATCAAAGAGGAGAACCAGACCCTCGCCACGGTCACCCTCCAGAACTACTTCCGCCTGTACGACAAGCTCGCCGGCATGACCGGGACGGCGAGCACGGAGGCCGCCGAGCTCGCCAGCACCTACGGCCTCGAGGTCGCGCCCATCCCCACCAACAAGCCGATGATCCGCCAGGACCAAGCCGACCTGATCTACAAGACCGAGGACGCCAAGTTCGACGCCTGCGTCGAGGACATCGCCGAGCGGGTCGAGACGGGTCAGCCGGTGCTCGTCGGCACCGTGTCGGTCGAGAAGTCCGAGAAGCTCTCGCGGCTGCTCGACAAGCGGGGGATCCGCCACGAGGTGCTCAACGCGAAGCAGCACACGCGGGAGGCCGAGATCGTCACCCAGGCCGGTCGACTCGGTGCCGTGACGGTGGCCACCAACATGGCCGGCCGCGGCGTGGACATCCTCCTCGGCGGCAACCCGGAGGGCCTCGCCCTGCGCGACGTCCGAGCCGAGGGCCTCGACCCCGAGGACGACGAGGGCCGGGCCCGGCTCACCGAGCTGACCGCCCGCTACGAGCCCGAGACCCGCTCCGAGGGCGCCAAGGTGCGCGAGCTCGGCGGGCTCTACGTGCTCGGCACCGAGCGCCACGAGAGCCGCCGCATCGACAACCAGCTCCGCGGCCGCTCGGGCCGCCAGGGTGACCCCGGCGAGAGCCGCTTCTACCTCTCGCTCGAGGACGAGCTCATGCGCCTGTTCGCGACGGGCGCCATGAACTGGGTGATGGGCAAGGCCCTGCCCGACGACGTCCCGATCGAGGCGAAGATGGTCACCAAGGCCATCGAGCGGGCCCAGAACACCGTCGAGCAGCGCAACGCGGAGATCCGCAAGAACGTGCTCCAGTACGACGAGGTCATGAACGAGCAGCGCAAGGTGATCTACGCGCGCCGTGACCAGATCCTCGACGGCGCCGACCTGCGCGAGGAGGCCGTCGAGTACCTGGCCGAGGCCGTCGACGCCACCATCGGCACCTACTGCGTCTCCGACTTCACCGAGGAGTGGGACCTCGAGGGCCTCCACAACGAGATCGGCACGTTCTGGCCGACGACCCTCACCGTCGAGGACCTCGGCGCGACGACCTCGACCGACGAGCTCTACGAGGTCCTCATGGCCGAGGCCACCGCCTACTACGAATCGCGTGAGGCCGAGCTCGGGACCGAGACCATGCGCAACATCGAGCGCCAGGTGATGCTGCGGATCATCGACCAGCGGTGGCGCGAGCACCTCTACGAGATGGACTACCTCCAGGGCGGCATCAACCTGCGGGCCATGGGCCAGAAGGACCCGCTGGTCGAGTGGCAGCGCGAGGGCTTCGACATGTTCGGCCAGATGATGTCGATCATCGCCCAGGAGTTCGTGAAGTACATCATGCACGTCCAGGTGGTGGCGCAGCCCGAGGAGGAGGCGCCCGCGGTCCGCGACGTCCAGTACTCGGCGCCCGAGGACCCGGTCCAGGGCTCCTCGGCCATGGCCGCCGCGGCCCGTGCCCAGGCTGCGCTCGAGGGCGGTGCCGGACCCGAGGCTCCGCCGGCGCCCGAGGAAGAGGTGGTGAACACCCCGATCGTCAAGTCCGAGTGGGACAAGACGCCCCGCAACGCCCCCTGCCCCTGCGGCTCCGGGAAGAAATTCAAGATGTGCCATGGGGCGGCCTGAGGCCCCGGTCGCCCCTCGCCTGACCGCACTCGCCGGGACCTCGGGGCCCCGTCCGTTCCTCACTGACCGCTGCCGGCGGGTCCTGCCGCCGGATTCCGTTTCGGGCCATGCTCGCTCGTCCCTCGCTGCGCGTGGCCCGAAGCCGTTCCGGCGTCACCCGCCGGCCGCTACGTTCGCAGCATCCACCCCTACGGGAGCTGATCTTGAAGGACTTCTCTGAGGTACTTGCGTCGTTGCGGGACCGGGTCGCGGCGGCGGAGGGCTATCTGAAGATCGGGGAGTTGAGGAGTAGGAGGCCGCAGTTGGAGACGGAGGCGTCGCGGCCGGATCTCTGGGACGATCCGGCGCGGGCGAAGTCGGTCACGGGGGAGCTGTCGGCGGTCATCGACGACCTCGAGGTGTACGACGGGCTCGTCGGCCGGCTCGAGGACGCGGAGACGCTGGTCGAGCTGGCCCGCGACGAGGGGGACGACTCGCTCGAGCCCGAGATCGAGGCGGGCATCGCGGCGCTGTCGGCCCAGCTCGACGAGCTCGAGCTGCGAGCGCTGTTCACCGGCGATCACGACGAGGGCGACGCGGTGGTCGAGGTCCACTCGGGGGCCGGCGGCACCGACTCGCAGGACTGGGCCGAGATGCTGCTGCGCATGTACCTGCGCTGGGCCGAGCGGCGCGGACTCGCCGTCGAGCTCGACGAGGTCTCGCCCGGGCAGGAGGCCGGCATCACCTCGGCCACGTTCATCGTGAAGGGCCGCCATGCGTACGGGCTGCTCGAGAGCGAGCGGGGCGTGCACCGGATCATCCGCATCTCGCCGTTCGACAGCCAGGCCCGTCGCCACACCGCGTTCGCGTCGGTGATGGTCGTCCCCTTCGTCGAGGAGGAGGCCGAGGCCGTCGAGATCGACGAGAAGGACCTGCGCATCGACACCTACCGCTCCTCGGGCGCCGGTGGCCAGCACGTCAACGTGACCGACTCGGCCGTGCGCATCACCCACCTCCCCACGGGGATCGTGACGTCGTGCCAGAACGAGCGCAGCCAGCACCAGAACAAGGACCGGGCCATGGCCATCCTCGCGGCCAAGCTCGCCGACCTCGCCCGCCAGGAGCGTGAGGCCGAGCTGGCGGCGATCGCGGGCGAGACCCAGAAGGTGGAGTGGGGCAGCCAGATCCGCTCGTACTTCGTGCACCCCGAGCAGCGGGTGAAGGACCACCGGACCAACTGGGAGAGCGGCAACGTCGAAGGGGTGTTCGACGGGGACGTCGAGCCCTTCATGGAGGCCTACCTGCGCTGGCGCCGTGCGGATGCCGCGAGTTCGTAGGGGCGCGCTGGTACCCTCGCTCGGGCGCGGGCGGACACCGCGTCCCCCTCACACCACATGATCAAGCTCGAGAACGTCACCAAGATCTACAAGAACGACGTCGTCGCGCTGCGCGACGCCAACGCCGACATCCAAAAGGGTGAGTTCGTGTTCCTCGTCGGGCCCTCGGGCTCGGGGAAGTCGACGTTCATCCGCCTGCTCAACCACGAGGAGCAGCCCGACCGGGGCCGGATCTACGTGGCCGGCAAGGACATCGGCAAGCTCAGCCACTGGAAGGTCCCGTACCTGCGCCGCAACATCGGGTGCGTCTTCCAGGACTTCAAGCTGCTGCCCAACAAGACCGTGGCCGAGAACGTCGCCTTCGCCCTCGAGGTCATCGGTCGACCCAAGCACGTGGTGCGCACCCAGGTGCCGGCCATCCTCGAGCTCGTGGGTCTCTCGCACAAGGCCAAGAACATGCCGAACGAGCTGTCGGGTGGCGAGCAGCAGCGGGTCTCGATCGCGCGGGCCTTCGTCAACCGGCCCCTGATCCTCCTGGCCGACGAGCCCACCGGCAACCTCGACCCGTCCACCTCGGTCGGCATCATGCGCCTGCTCGACCGCATCAACCGAACCGGCACGACCGTGGTGATGTGCACGCACGACGCGGGCATCGTCGACACGATGCGCCGGCGGGTGATCGAGCTCGACCACGGCGTCATCGTCCGCGATCAGGACCGCGGCGTCTACTCGTAGGGGCGAAGCGTGGCACTCAAGGTCGATTACGTCGCACGTGAGGTCGGGTCCAACCTCCGACGCAACGTCACCCTCACCCTCGCCTCGGTCATCACGGTCTTCGTGTCCCTGGCCCTCGTGGGCGTGGCCTTCCTCATCCGTTCGGGGGTGCAGAACGCCACCGAGCGCTGGCAGGGCGGCGTCGAGTTCATCATCTTCATGAACCCCGACGCGACCCAGGACCAGCTCGACGGCATGTCCGAGGCCCTCGAGGAGAGCCCCGAGGTCGCGTCGGTCGAGTTCGTCGACCAGCAGGCGGCCTACGACGAGTTCGTCGACCTCTTCGCCGATTCGCCCGAGATGGTCCAGGCGGTCACCCCCGAGACCCTGCCGCCGTCGTTCCGGGTCGAGCCGAACGACAAGGAAGTCGAGGTCATCCGCGCCCTCGGCGCCACCTTCGAGACCCGTCCGGGGGTCAAGACCGTGGTCTTCGCGGCCGAAGCCATCCGCCAGCTCCAGGACTTCGCGCGTCTGCTGAGCATCGGGCTCTTCTCGGGCGCGCTCGTCCTGCTCGGCGCCGCCATCCTGCTCATCCTCAACGCCATCCGCATGGCCATGTTCGCCCGCCGCCGCGAGATCGAGGTCATGAAGCTGGTCGGCGCCACCAACTGGTTCATCCGGGTGCCGTTCATGATCGAGGGCCTGGTCCAGGGCCTCGTGGGGGCCGTACTGGCCATTCCCGCCGTGGTGGCCATCATCGGGTTCATCGAGGGCAAGCTGAGCGACGACGACACGACCCTGGTGCTGTTCCAGGGGTTCGCGGTCCACACCAGCGAGCAGCTGTGGGTGGCCGTGCTCATGCTCGTGGTCGGCTGCCTGGTCGGGGTGATCGGCTCGTTCGTGGCCGTCACCCGCTTCCTCGACGTCTGATCCGCCGGCGCCGTCGGCGCCCTCGCCCCGCCGGGTGCGCCGCGTCCGGTAGGAAGGGGCGATGGCCGACCCATCGCGCACCTACACCGAGATCGCCTACGACGTCGACGGTCCCGTCCTCACCCTGACCCTGGACCGGCCCGACCAGCTGAACGCGTTCACGCCCACCATGTTCCGCGAGCTCATGGATGCCTTCGACCGGGCCGACGCCGACGACGACGTACGGGTGGTGGTCGTGACCGGTCGGGGCCGGGCCTTCTGCGCCGGTGCCGACCTCTCGATGGGCGCCGAGACCTTCGACGACGCCGCCCACGCCGAGGCTGCCGGGGCGGCGGCGCCCGCCGGCCCGCCCGACGTGGCCCGCCACCGCGACGAGGGCGGTCGCCTGACCCTGCGCATCTTCGGCTGCACCAAGCCCGTCATCGCCGCCATCAACGGCCCGGCGGTGGGCATCGGGATCACCATGACCCTGGCCATGGATCTCCGCCTGGCCGCGGACACCGCCAAGATGGGGTTCGTCTTCGCCCGCCGGGGGATCGTGCCGGAAGCGGCGTCGAGCTGGTTCCTGCCCCGACTGGTGGGCATCAGCCAGGCCCTGGAGTGGTGCTACTCGGGGCGGGTCTTCCCGGCGACCGAGGCCCTCGCGGGGCGTCTGGTGCGCAGCCTGCACCCGGTGGACGAGCTGATCCCGACCGCTCGAGCGCTGGCCGAGGAGATCGCCACGAACACGTCGGCGCTGTCGGTCGCGCTGACCCGCCAGATGATGTGGCGGATGCTCGGGGCCGACCACCCGATGGAGGCCCACAAGGTCGACTCCCGGGCCATCAACGCCATGGGTCGGACCGCCGACGCCCGCGAGGGGGTGGTGTCGTTCCTCGAGAAGCGCCCACCCGCCTTCCCGGGCCGGGTCAGAGGGGACCTGCCCGAGTTCTTCCCGTGGTGGGACGAGCCGGTCTACGAGTGATGGGTACCATCGCCGCGAGTCGAGACGGAGGTCCACCGTGCCCCACGAAGTGAATGCGGTCGTCGCCAAGGCCAAGGGCGAGCCGGTGTCGGTCGAGCGCATCGTCGTGCCCGACCCGGGCCCCGGGGAGGCCCTCGTGGCGGTGCAGGCCTGCGGGGTGTGCCACACCGACCTGCACTACCGCGAGGGTGCCATCAACGACGAGTTCCCCTTCCTGCTCGGCCACGAGGCCGCGGGTGTCGTCGAGGCCGTGGGCGACGGCGTCACCAACGTGGCCCCCGGTGACTACGTCGTGCTGGCGTGGCGGGCCCCCTGCGGGACGTGCCGCTCCTGTGCCAACGGCAAGCCCTGGTACTGCTTCGACAGCGGCAACGCCACCCAGAAGATGACCCTGGACGGCGTCGAGCTCAGTCCGGCCCTCGGCATCGGGGCCTTCGCCGAGAAGACCCTCGTCCACGCCGGCCAGGCCGTGAAGATCGACCCCGCGGCCGCCCCCGAGGCCGCCGGCCTCATCGGCTGCGGCGTCATGGCCGGCTTCGGTGCCGCGCTGAACACCGGCGATGTCCGCCGCGGCGAGACGGTGGCCGTGTGGGGTTGCGGCGGCGTGGGCAACGCCGCCATCAACGGCGCCGCCATCGCCGGGGCGAGCAAGGTGATCGCGGTCGACATTGACGACCGCAAGCTCGAGTGGGCCAGGGACTTCGGCGCCACCCACACCGTGAACTCCACCAAGGAGGATCCGGTCGAGGCGGTCAAGGCGCTGACCGACGGCTTCGGCGTGGACGTGGCCATCGAGGCGGTGGGCCGGCCCGAGACCCTGCTGCAGGCCTTCTACGGCCGGGACCTCGCCGGCCGGGTCGTGCTGGTGGGCGTGCCCGACCCGGCGATGACCTTCGAGGTGCCGATGATCGAGATCTTCGGTCGGGGCGGCGCCCTCAAGTCGAGCTGGTACGGCGACTGCCTGCCGTCGCGGGACTTCCCGATGCTCATCGACTTCCACCTCCAGGGCCGCATCGACCTCCAGAAGTTCGTCTCCGAGACCATCGCCCTCGACGCCGTGGAGGAGGCGTTCCACAAGATGGAGCGCGGCGAGGTCCTGCGCTCGGTGGTCGTGCTGTGAGCCTTCGGGTCGACCGGGTCATCACCAACGGCACCTTCTCCATCGACGGTGAGGACTTCGCCGTCGAGAACAACATCTGGCTCGTCGGCGACGCCGAGGAGGTGCTGATCGTCGACGCCGCCCACGAGCACCAGCCGATCGTGGACGCCGTGGGGGACCGCCGGGTGACGGCCATCGTCTGCACCCACGGCCACAACGACCACATCAACGCCGCGGTCGCCCTGGCCGAGGCGGTGGACGCCCCGATCCTGTTGCACCCCGACGACCGGATGCTGTGGGATGCCGTGCACCCCGATCGCGCTCCCGACGGGGCGCTGGCCGACGGCCAGGTCCTCACGGTGGCGGGGGAGTCCCTGTGGGTGCTCCACACGCCCGGGCACTCGCCGGGCGGCTGCTGCCTGCACGACGCAGTGGGCGGCATCGTGTTCTCGGGCGACACCCTCTTCCACGGAGGCCCGGGGGCGACGGGCCGGTCGTTCTCGGACTTCGACACCATCATCGAGAGCATCCGCACGAAGCTCCTGCGCCTGCCGGCGCCGACCGTCGTGCACACCGGCCACGGCGACGACACCACGATCGGCCAGGAGGCCCCCCACCTCGACGAGTGGATCGCCGACCGCTCGTGACCCGTCCCGCCCGGTGAGCCCGACCGTCGAGGTCCGGGGCGGCCCCCTCGCCTACGACGAGGTCGGGTCGGGCCGTGCGGTCCTCTGGGGTCATGGGCTGAGCTCCAGTCGAGCCGAGGAGGACGCCACCGGGCTGCTCGGCGCCTGGCCCTTCGCCACCGACGAGGTGCGCCGGGTCCGCTACGACGCCCGCGGCCACGGTCGGTCCCCGTGCCCGGCCGACCCGGCCGCCTACCGCTGGGACGAGCTCGCGCTCGACCAGTTGGCGCTGGCCGACGCGCTCGGCATCGACCGCTACGTCGCTGCCGGTGCGTCCATGGGCTGCGCCACCGCGCTGCACGCCGCCGTCCTCGCCCCGGAACGGGTCGAGGCGCTGGTGCTGGCCATCCCGCCCACGGCCTGGGACACCCGCCCGGCGCAGCGGGCGCTCTACGAGGCCGGCGCCGGCCTCATCGACGCCGAGGGCCTGGCTGCGTTCGCCGAGGTGTCGGCTGCGGCGCCACCGCCGAAGCTCTTCGCCGGGCTCGGGCTCGACTGGGGAGCCCAGGCCCGGGAGCGGGCCCTCGCCCTTGACGCCATGACGTTCCCATCGGTGCTGCGCGGCGCGGCGGCGTCGGACCTCCCCGCGCTCGAGGCGGTGGCGGCCATCACCGTCCCGACGCTGATCCTGGCCTGGACCGGCGACGAGACCCACCCCGTCTCCACGGCGGAGCGCCTCGCCGAGCTGCTGCCGCACGCCGCGCTCGAGGTCGCCGACGACCTGCGCTCGATCCTCCGCTGGTCCCAGCGGGTCGTCGACTTCGTCGCCGCCCTGCCGACGCATTGAGCCGCAACCAGCGTTCTGGCGTCACCGATGCCCGTCGAGCGGGCGGTATCGACGCCAGAACCTGGCTCAGGTGGGCTCGTTGCCCGGCTTCCACTTGACGCCGCAGCCGAGGCTCGGCACCTGATCGGCCTCGGGGATCGAGTGACCCTCGAGCAGGGCGGCGACGGCCTCGTCGAGGTCGCGACCGGTCACGGGTTCGTCGTTCTTGGGCCGGCTGTCGTCGAACTGGCCCCGGTAGACGAGGCGCCGGTCGGCGTCGAAGAGGAAGAAGTCGGGCGTGCAGGCGGCGTGGTACGCCTGCGCCACCGCCTGGGTCTCGTCGTACAGGTAGGGGAACGTGTACCCCTTCTCGACGACCTCGGTGGCCATGTGCTCGGGGGCGTCGTCCGGGTACTGCTCGACGTCGTTGCTCGAGATGCCCACCACGGCCACGCCCTGCTCCTGGAACCCGGTGGCCAACTGCGCCAGCTTGGGGGCCACGTGCTGCACGTAGGGGCAGTGGTTGCAGAGGAACATCACCAGCACCCCGGCGGCGCCCTCGGCGAGGTCGACGAGCGAGTGCTCGACGCCCTGCGGGTCCGGCAGGGTGAAGTCGGGGGCGACGGTCCCGAGCGGCAGCATCTCCGAGGCGACAGCCATGGGGCGAGGCTACCGAGGCGGCCCCTCCCGCCACCCCGTCACCGTAGAGTCGGGGGATGGCGGGGGAGGAGTGGGTCGTGCTGGTGGATGCCGAGGCGGTGGCGCCGGGGCAGGTCGTCGACGCCGCGGTCGGGGAGCAGGACCTCGTCGTGTGGCGGACCGCCGCCGGCGAGGCGTGCGTCATGGAAGCCCGGTGCCCGCACGAGTGGTCGCACTTGGGCGCCGAGGGCGTGGTGGACGGCGACGAGATCGTGTGCACCGCCCACTGGTGGCGGTTCGACGCCGACGGGCGGGGCACCAAGCTCAACGTGAAGGGTCGCCGCGACCCGAAGTCGGACATCGCGGTGTTCGAGTGCCGGGAGCGTGAGGGACGCGTCGACGCCTGGATGCGACCCGGCTGAGGCCGAGTCCGGCTACTGCTGCGGAGCGCGGGCCTCGTCGTCGCCCAGCCAGATCATCGGCCGGCGCCCGGCCTGCAGGTCGATCGCGGCGACCACGTCGCCGCCGTCGAGCAGGGCGACGCCCACATGGGCGGGGTCGCCACCGACCGGGTCGGCCGCGAACACCTCGACGCCGACGGTGCCCGGTCCGGTCGTGCGGGTTCGCACCAGGACCGCACCGAGCCCGCCGGTGGCCTCGGCCACGACCCGCTCGAAACCGTCCGGCTCGGCCACGACGAGGCGGCGGGTGCGGATCTCGCCGGCGAGCGTGCCGCGGAGACGGGCGAGGCGGGCCGCGACATCGCTGATGGCGGCGTCGAGGGCGTCGAGCCGGGCCGCCAACGCGACGTCGGCGGGGTCGGACGGGTCGAGGTGCAGATGCTCGGGCACAGGGGTCCCCCTGGAGAAGGGCGCGGGTGGGAGAGGGGGAAGATGGGCGGCGAGCCGCGGCGGCAACGCTACGCCGGGGGTGTGACGGTCAGCCGGTGGCGCCGTGCAGGTGTCCGAGGGTTCCCGGCACGACTCGGACCGAGGCCAAGTAGGTGTCGAGGTCGCGGCGGCGAAGGCGGTACACCCGCCCCAGGGCGTAGGCGGGCACCTCGCCGCGGTCGACGAGGCGGTAGAGCGTGCGCGTGGTGATCCCGAGGTAGCGGGCGGCGGCGGGGGTGCCCATCCAGTCGGGGGTCGGGTCCGTATCGTGCATCACGATGTAGAACATATGCTGTAGAGGTATCTGCTGCAACGGGCCAAGTTCAGGCCCATGGCTGCCGCCCGACCCCGAGACCCGCACCCGTTGGATGCGGCCTTCGGTCGGGCCGTACGGGCGCTGCGGGTCGAACGGGGCCTCAGCCAGGAGGCACTGTCGTTCGCCTGTGGCCGCCACCGCACGTACGTGTCGGGCATCGAACGGGCCACGAGCAGCCCCACGCTCGGCACCATGGCGGTGCTCGCCGACGCCCTTGGCGTGTCGACGTCGGAGCTCGTCCGCCGGGCCGAGTCGTTGCGCGACGGGTGAGTCTCAGAGCGCGACCGGCAGCGCATCGAGGCCCCGGAAGGGTCCCCGCTGGTGCCACGACAGGTCGCCGGTGAGGCGGAGGCCCGGGGCCCGCTGGGCAAGGGCCGTCAGCATGGTCTCCGCCTCGGCTCGAGCCAATGACGCGCCGAGGCAGTAGTGGGCCCCGAACGCGAACGACAGCGGCGCCGGGCCAGGGCGGCCCGGCCGGAAGTCGTCGGGCTCGTCGTAGGCGGCGGGGTCGCGGTTCGCCGCCGCCAGGTAGACCAGCAGCGGCGCGAACGGCTCGACCGCCGTCCCGGCGAGCTCGAGGCGCTCGTAGGGGATCCGGGCCACGAAGAGCGTGGGCGTCTCGTAGCGCAGGAACTCGGCGACGACGTCGTCGATGGTCCAACGACCCGAGGTCACCGCCTCCCACCGCTCGGGTTCGCTCAGCAGCACCGACAGGCCGTTGGTGAACAGGTCCCGGGTGGTGCGGTGGCCCGCCGAGTACAACGTCGCCGCGAGCGACAGCAGCTCGGCCCGCTGGAGGCGCTCGCCGTCCTCCTCGGCCGCGAGGAGGGCCGAGAGCAGGTCGTCTCCCGGCTGACGGCGACGCTCGTCGAGCAGCGCGCCCAGGTAGGCGTGCATCTCCTCGGCCGCCGAGATCGCCGCCGTGCGCTGGTCGTCGGCGACCCGAACCCCGAGCAGTGGCGCCGTGGCGTCGCTGAGCCCGGTGAGCGCGTCCCGATCGGCGGCGGGCACGCCGAGCAGCTCCGAGATCACGAGCGACGGCAGCTGGTGGGCGTAGGCCGCCAGGAGATCGACCTCGCCGCCGCCGACGAGGTCGTCGAGCAGGCGGTGGGCGGTGTCGGCCATCCAAGGCCCGAGCGCCGTCACCCGGCGGGGGGTGAAGGCCTTGCTGACGAGCCCGCGCACCCGCGGGTGGTCGGGGGGATCGAGGAAGTTGATGCGGTGGCTCATCTCGTCGCGTGCCGCACCGGGCGGCAACCCGTCGAGGTAGCGGGCCGCGATCGGGGCCGTGCCGCACGACGGCGAGCGCAGGGCCTCGAGCACCGCGGTGTGGCCGGTCACCGCGACGAAGCCGCTGTCGAGCTCGAGGACGGGTGCCTCGGCCCGCAACCCCGCCAGGGTGGGGTACGGGTCACGGACCTGCTCGAGGTCGCCGGGGTCGAACGAGGAACCGGGCATCGGGGCCATCATCGCGCCGGGCGGTTTCACCGCGGTTGCCGCTGAGCGATGATGGCGTCGTGGGGGACCACGGGGCCATGCCGACGGTCGTCGACGCCGCCGCCGCCATCCGGCGGGGCGAGCTCGGCGCGGGGGAGCTGACCGAGGTGTGCCTGGACGCCATCGAGCGGACCAACGGCGAGCTGAACGCCTTCGTGCACGTCGATCCGGACCTCGCCCGAGCGGAGGCGCGACGGGTGGACGCGGCGGTCGCCGCCGGACGAGCGGACGACCTCGGGCCCTTGGCCGGCGTGCCCTTCGGGGTCAAGGACCTCGAGGACTGCGCCGGCCTGCCCACGACCAAGGCGTCGCGCTGGTACGCCGGGCGGGGCCCCGCCCCGGAGGACAGCATCCACGTGCGCCGCCTGCGGGCGGCGGGCGCGATCCCCGTGGGAAAGACCGCGACTCCCGAGTTCGGCACCTTCGCGTACACCGCCAGCCCGCTGCTCGGCGTCACCCGCAACCCGTGGGACCCGTCACGGACACCCGGCGGGTCGAGCGGGGGCTCGTCGGCCGCGGTCTCGGCGGGCATGGTGCCCTTCTGCACCGCCAGCGACGGCGGCGGCTCGATCCGCACCCCGGCCAGCTTCACCGGGTTGCCGGGCCTGAAGCCCACCTACGGGCGGATACCCACCTTCGGCGTCACCCACCTGGCCCAGAACGCGGTGGTCGGCTCGTTGGCCACGACGGTGGCGGACACCGCGCTGCTGCTCGACGTCATGGCCGGCCCCGACCCTCGAGACCGTACGAGCCTCCCTCCACCGGCCGCCGCCTACGTCGACGTGCTCGCCGCCACCGACGTGTCGGGGGTGCGGGTGACGTGGTCCCTCGACCTGGGGTTCGCCACGGTCGACCCCGGCGTGGCCGCCTTGTGCGAGGAGGCCGCCGATGCGCTGATCGCGGCGATCGGTGCGACCAGGGTCGCCTGCCCGCTCACGCTCGACGACTACCTCGTCCTGTACACCCGCATCGAAGGGGTCGATCAGTTCGTCGGCGTGGACCCGGCGCTCTGGCGCGAGCGCCTCGACGACCTCGACCCCCGGGTGCGACCCGGCTGGGAGCAGACGCCGTCGGTCACGCTGCCCAAGCTGGCCAAGGTGGAGGAGCAGCGCCGGACGCTCGTCCACGAGGTTGCCGCGCTGTTCGAGGACGTCGATCTGCTGCTCACCCCGATGTCGGCTCGACCGCCCTTCGCGGCCGAGGGGCCCATGCCCACCGAGGTCGCCGGCGTCGAGGGCCACGGTGGGATGGCCGTCATCCACGGGATGCTGGCCAACCTCGTCAACCTGCCGGCCATGAGCCTGCCCGCCGGGCTCACCGACGAGGGCCTCCCGGTCGGCCTCCAGGTGATCGCCCCCCGCTTCCGCGAGGAGCTGCTGCTGGCCGCGGCGGCCCGCTATGAGCGGGCGCGCCCCTGGCCCCGGCTCTGCCCCCGCTGAGGCGCCCCGAGCGCCTCGTCGCGCGTCACCCAGGTGGCGGCGGGGGTGGAGGGAGGATGCGGCGGTGGGGCGAGCGCGAGCGCCGGGCCGCGCCGCTGCGCTCGCTCCCCGCGCAGATGGAGGCGTGGGCCGCCCGATCCTCGACCTCCTCGCCGCACCGCGTGCACCACATCGTCCGGTCCCCCGTTTCCCGTGTCCGTCGGATCGTACGCGTACAGTTCCGAGGCCATGCCCGCGCCCCTCTCGTCCTCGCGGTACCGCCTGTTCAACCGTGTGATCCACCGGGGCTGGCGCTGGATGCTCGAGCAGGGCGCGGTCGGACCGGGGAGCCGTGCGGCCGAGCGCTTCGGCTCGTTCGGCCGCGGGAGCATCGTCGGGTTCCCCTGGTCGACCCTCTACGGCGAGGCGCAGATCCACGTCGGCGAGGACACGTTGATCGCCGCCTGGACCACGCTCTGCACGGGATACGGCCCGGACCAGACCACCGTCCCGCCACGCGCCCTGGTCATCGGCGACCGCTGCGTGATCGGCATGCGCTGTGGCATCGTCGCCCACGAGTCCATCGAGATCGGTGACGACGTGTGGTTCGGCCAGGAGATCTACGTCACCGACGCCAACCACGGCTTCGCCGACAAGACCGTGCCGATCGGCCGCCAGCTCGGTGCCCACCAGCCCGTGCGGATCGGCGACGGCACCTGGATCGGCCACGGCGCCGTCATCCTGCCGGGGACCACCATCGGGAAGGGCGTGGTCGTCGCCGCAGGCGCGGTGGTGCGCGGCGACGTGCCCGACCACTGCATCGTGGGCGGCGTGCCGGCCAAGGTCATCCGCACCATCGACTGAGCGTCCCGACTCGTGGCGGAGGGAGGGGGTTCAGCCGGGCGGTGCCTCGGCGACCGTCACGTGCTCGGTGAGGTGGCTGACCTCGAGTACCCGCCGGGTGGCGGTGCCTGCCGGGGATACGACCGTGAGCCCGTCGCCGAGGTCGCGGGCGAGCGCGGCCAGGAGGCGGAGGCCGCTGCGGCGGGTGGCGGGGTGCGGGCGCGCCACGAGCCGGGCCCTGGGCCCGGCTCGCGTCGCGGTGGAGCTGGAGGGAATCGAACCCTCGTCCGCGAAGCGGTGATCGCACGCGCTACGACCATTCCCGAGGGGTGTGGCTTGCGGGAGCCACGTTGCCGGGTCAGCTGGGCTTGCGCCCCCCGCCGGGTCTTTCCCCGGGGTCATCGGTCTTTCCCGACGTCAGCGGTCTCTCCCTGCGGTCCTCCACTGCTTCTGTTGCCGGGCTGCAGCGGACCGGCCCCGCGTGCCCTCACGGGTCGCGATGACTCTCTAGGACCTGATCAGATCAGGCGGCGAGAGCGAAGTCGCCATCGGCGCTTCTTTGGGTGCCCCGTTTAAGGAGTCTGAGCAACTCCGGTCGCACGTCACGTCAGCCGGTCTCCACGTCGAAACCGATCAGCCCCGTGAATGCGTCGTGTGATGTCAAGGTACGACGAACGCCTTCCCAGGGTACCGGGCCGCCGTGACCGCGAGGCCGTGACTAGCGGCGGCGAGCGTCTGCGATCGCCCGCCGGGCCTCGAGCTCGGCGTCGCGCTTGGCCAGTACCTGGCGCTTGTCCACGCTGCTGCGCCCCCGGCCGAGGCCCAGCTCGAGCTTGGCCCGGCCGTCCTTGAAGTAGAGCGCGAGGGGCACGAGGGCGAGCCGCTCCTGGTCGACCCGGGCCCGCAGCCGCTCGATCTCCTGGCGGTGGAGCAGGAGCTTGCGCTGGCGGTCTGGGTTGTGGCCGAACATCGGGCTGGCGTGGCTGTACGGCGCGATGTGGAGTCCGATGAGCCAGGCCTCGTGGTCGATGATGCGGGCGTACGAGTCGCTCAGCTGCACCTTGGCTTCGCGCAGCGCCTTCACCTCGCTGCCGACCAGCATGATCCCCGCCTCGACCGTGTCGAGGATCTCGTAGTCGCGCCGCGCCTGGCGGTTGGTCGCGACGACGAGGGAGCCGGGCGGTCCGGCGGGCTTGGCCACGGGGAGAGGGTACCGACGCCCGAGCGCGTCACCCGAGCGATTGTCCACGTTGCGGAGCGGAGCGGAGCAGCGGCGCCGTCGAACCGGATGGCGAAGCGGAACGTGTCAAGGGGGATGAGACAACTTCTCAAGCGGATTGGATGAGTGCTT
>CAZYPY010000003.1:0-28106 GCA_964649545.1 uncultured Microthrixaceae bacterium
GGGTGCAGCTTCGAGACTGCTCAGACCGTCCAGAGCGCGGCGAGGGGCATGGCCAGCAGGTCAGGACCGAACGGCAGGGTGTCGGCGCCGCAGTGGAGCACCACGCCGGCGACGAATCGGTCGGGGTGGCGCTCTTGGAGGTGGCGCAGGCCCCGGAACGCTCGTCGATCGATGCCGACCGAGGACTTGACCTCGATGCCGACGAGCCGACCGACGCGGTCCTCGATGACGAGATCCACCTCGGCGCCGTCCTGAGATCGGAAGTGGAACAGCTCGGCGTCCGTCTCGCTCCACGCCAGCTGGCGGCGGATCTCGCCGGCCACGAAGCACTCCAGGAGCGGTCCGACCGCGGACCCGCCGGTCGCCTCGAGATCGACGTCGAGGTAGGTGCCGAGCACGCCACTGTCGGCGAGGTGGATCTTCGGTGCTCGGCGGGCACGCGTCGTCCGGTTCGACGACCAGCCGGGGAGCCGGTGTACGAGGAACACCCGCTCGAGCCAGGTGAGGTAGCTGTCCAGCGTGCGGACCGGGATGCCGGCGTCGCGGGCCACGTCGCTCAGGTTGACCAGGCCGCCGGTGCGAGCCGCCAGGAGCGCAACGATCCTTGGGATCTGGTCGAGCCGCTCGAGCGCGGCGAGCGCGGCCAGGTCGCGGTCGACGATGGCGTGCACGTAGCTGGTCAGCCACGAGCGCCGCCGGCGAGGTGCACGCTCCAAGGCGGGTGGGAACCCACCGCACAACGCCCGTTCGATCAGGTCACGGCGATCGAGATCAGAGGTGACCCTCGGGAGGTGACCGCGGAAGGCGGCGTCGACGAAGGTCTCGTGGTGACCCGCCAGCTCGCCCTGGGTGAACGGCCAGAGGTCGATGACCTCCATCCGCCCCGCAAGCGAGTCGCTCAGCTTCGGCAAGGAGAGCAGTCGGGTGGAGCCGGTGAGCACGAAGCGCCCTGGCCGGCGATCCCGGTCGACGGCCAACTTGATCGCTCTGAAGAGGTCGGGCGCCAGTTGGACCTCGTCGATGGCCACCGTCGTCGCGTCCAGGCGTTCGTGCAGCGTCAACGCGAACCCCTCGGGGTCAGCCCGGGCGGCGCCGAGGTTTGCCGCAGCATCGAGGGTCACGAGCGCGGTGGACGGGCGCTGTGCGGCCAGGTGGGCGAGCAGGGTGGACTTCCCCGCTTGGCGTGGTCCGTTCAGCACCACGACCGGGGTGTCGTCGAGGGCCGCGGTCAGCGACGGTTGGACGGACCGAGGCACGAACCGGTCGTCGTTCACGGACGCGATCCTACCGTGTCGTCGCCGATTTGCTGGTCCTTTGTCGCCGATATGCAGGTAAGGTGCCGCCGATCTGCAGGCAGTTGGCCGCCGATCTGCAGGTGCGTTCGAGATGCGGCGGCGGTCAGCCGGCGAAGTCGGCGATCACGGCGAGGAGCTCGTCGCCGTAGTTCTCGACCTTGGCGGGGCCGATGCCGTGGCAGGCGAGGAGCTCGGGGAACGTCGTGGGGCGGCGGGCGACGAGGTCGTCGAGGGTGCGGTCGGCGAAAACCACGTAGGCCGGCACGCCGTCGGCGGTGGAGCGGGCCTTGCGCCACTGGCGGAGCGCCTCGTGCAGCGCCTGGGCCTGCTTCCACGTCGCCATGTCGACGGGCTCGGACGGTGCCTTGGGACCTTTCGAGCTCGCGCCGACGGCGGGCCTCGCGACGGCCGGCGCCGACGCCGGGCGGGGCGGGGGCTCGCCGGGTTCGCCCAGCTCACCGAGGAAGGGGGACGGGGCGTCGGCGGGCGCCACCACGGTCACCGACTCGGAGCAACGCGTGATCGCGACGTGGAAGATGCGGCGCTCCTCCTCCCGGCCGTCGAGGCCCACGACCAGGCGGTGGGGGAACAGACGGTTCGACACCTCGTGCACCACCACGTGGAGCCACTCCAGGCCCTTCACGCGGTGGACCGTCGACAGGTGCACCCGGCCGCCCTCGCCGGCCGGCACCTCGGTGTTGAGCTGGTCGGTGAGCCACCGGCGGAAGGTGCGGGGGTCGGGGTGGAGGGTGGCGAGCTGGTGCAGGGCGTCGAAGTCGTCGCCGTGGGTGGACCGGTCGACCCGCCCCCGGGAGCGGTCCAGCGACTCGACCGCGCCGCCGAGGCCGATGCGGTCCCGGACCGTCGCCATCACCGCGGCGGTGTCGCCGCCGCGGTCCACGACGCCGGCGACGAGGCGGACATCGGCGATGAAGGCCAGCAGCTTCTCCTGGTCGCGCTCCCGGCTGACCCGGCCGGCGAGGCGCTCGAGCCCGCCGAGGTCGCGCTGCTCGGACATCCAGTCGATCAGCTTGGGGGAGAGTCCTCGCGGGGGACGGCGGGCCGCCTCCCGGATGGCCGCCCCCGAGAGCCGGCGGGCGTCGAGGGCGAGGTCGAGCCAGGCCAGCGCCGAGCGCACGCCGGTGCGCTGAAGCCAGGCCCGGATGCCGGGCACGGGGTCGACCGGGATCCCGGCCACCGCGAGGGCCACCTGCACCGGGGCCAGGGCGGCGTTCACCCGGGCCAGCACGACCACGTCGGACGGGGCGGCGCCGGCGTCGAGGTGGGCGCCGACCGCCTCGACCGTGGCGCCGACAGTGCCGGCCTGGACCGACGTGACCAACTCGACATCGACCGCGTCACGGTCTGCTGGGTGAGGCGTTGGGCTCGCCGCATCCCCGGTGGTCTCCGGCGGTGCTCCGGTCGGCAGCCGGGCGGCCTCGACGGTGCCGAACGGGCGCGGAGCCGATCCGCTCGCAGCATTCCCGGCGGGCTCCGACCGCGACGCTTCGGTCGCAGACGGATCGTCCTCGGTGGTCCGGGCAGGGAGCGGACGTGATTCGGTCGCCGCATCTTCGGCGGTCACCGACCGAGACGCTTCAATCCCGGGTCGATCGACCGCGCCGGTCCCGGTGGGGCTCCCTGGCGACCCGCTCGCCGGAGCGCCAGCCGTCACCACCCGGAGCGCGCCGGCGTCGGTGGGCCGGCCGGGCGCCGGCTCGACGGTCTTGGGGACCCGCCGGGCGTTGCGGGTGAGCAGGTTGCGGGCGGCGCCGATCACCGCCGGCGGGCAGCGGTAGTTCACGGTGAGCGGGTGGCTGGCGGCGCCGGGGAAGTACTCGGCGAAGTCGATCAGCCAGCGGGGGTCGGCCCCCTGGTAGCCGTAGATGGTCTGGTCGTCGTCGCCGACGCCGAACACGTCGTACGTGGGCGCGGCCAGCAGGCGGATCAGCAGCAGGTGGGCGGGGGTGAGGTCCTGGAACTCGTCGACCAGCATCACCCGGCACGTCCGCTGGGCGGCCCGGCGGGTGGCCGGCTCCCGCAGCAGCACCTCGATCGCCTGGTAGATCTGCTCGTCGAAGTCGACGGCGCCGTCCCGACGCAGCGCCTCCCGGTAGCGGGGGAAGACGTCGGCGAGGCCGTCGACGTCGCCCTGGTACTCGGCCTCGACCTCGGCGGGGTCGCGCAGGCCGAGGCGGATCTGGCCGAGGGCCTCGATCCACAGCGCCGCCGGGTCGGTGTTGGCCCGGCGGGGGAACTTCACGAGGCGCTCGAGGTGGTCCCGCACCTCCCGCTCGTCGAGCACCCGGGGCGGGCGGGCGCCGGGGCGGCGGAACGGTCCCGTGCCGCCCACGATGGCCAGCCCCAGCGAGTTGAGGGTGCGGATCTGCAGGCCGGGCAGCTCGCCGAGGCGCTCACGCATCTCGCCGGCGGCCCGGGTGTTGTAGGCGACGAGGGTGAGGGCGGACGGCGGCAGCCCGCAGCCGGCGACGAGGTGGCGGGCCCGCTCGGTGAGCGTGCGGGTCTTGCCCGAGCCCGCCGGCGAGATCACCCGGCACGGCCCGCCCCGGTGGGTGACGGCGGCGAGTTGGTCGGCGGCGAGGTCGGCGGTCGGCTCGGGGTTGGTCAGCGGCGTGACCCGGCCGTGCTCCAGCCACGTGCGGTGCAGGACGGGGAGCCCGCCGGCGGCGCCGGTCGTGAGCTCGGCGAGGCCGAGGTCGAGCGGCCCGCCGTCGCACCAGGCCGGCTCGCCGGAGGGGGTGACGACGTCGGCGGCGCTCGACCCAGAGAGCTCGCTGGCCGAGGTGGTGGCTCGTTCGAATTCGCTGCCGCCGGCTTCGGTGGGCTCGTCGGCGGCGGCCCTGGTGCCGTCGTCCATTACGGGCGTGCCGCCACCTTCGCCGGCCGGGGCGGCCGTCGCGCCGGCGGCGGCCGCCAGGGTCACGGCCTCGTTGGTGGGGACGTCGTCGCGGAGGTCGAGCGCGTTCGACCACACCAGGTGGGCCAGGCGCTCGAGGGGGAACGCGAACGAGGGTTCGAGGCGCCAGGGCTCCCGCTCGTCGGCTTCGGCGGGGTGGCGGTCGAGGGCGGCGGCGAGCTCGACCACGTAGGGCCGGCGCGTCGTCCACCACTCGGCGAGCTGGGCGATGTCGGCGGCGGGCTCGCGTAGCGCCTCGTCGTCGACGACGACGCGCGGGCACGAGGCCCAGTCCACCGGGACGTCCTGGCCCGGTCGCACGACGAGGGTGCGCCCGAGCGCTGCCGGACCGGCGTGGACGGGTGCGGCCGGCGCCGGGTCCGTCGGCTTCGGGGGAGCGGGACGCTCCGGCGAACGAAAGGTCGGCCCGGGATCGTCGGCCCAATCGAACGAGTCGCCGGCCGGCGCCGATGCGTCGCCGGAAGGAGCCGGCGCGACCTGGTGGCAAGCTCGCACCTCGGCCACCGTGTCGTGCGCCCCGCCGCAGTTCCCACACGAGATGGGCATCAGCGGCGCCCACGGATCGGCATCCGCTCGTTCTATCCGGCGCAGCGCTCGGCCGCGCCGGTGGCGCCCAGCGCCTCGGGACGACGAGCCGATCGTCTCCCGTCCCTGCTCGCAGCACCGCGTCCGTCGGGCGGGGCTCGAGGCTCGGCGTCGGCGAGGGTCGGCCGACCGATCACACCGAGCGCCCACAGGACAACAGCCCATGGCGCGGTCACGACCATCCCTCCGATCTGGGGTGGCGGCGCTCCGATCCTGCGAAGCGCCCGAGATCGTTGACGACGATCCCGATGACGGCGACGGCACGTTCCTCGTCGTGGCCCGGGTGGAAACCGCGACCACCGCGGTCGCAGTGTCCCTTCAGCGTTGATCGGCTCGCCGCCAGCGAGCGACGTCGGCGTCGGTCACGCGTGCGCCCGCCACGGGCGAGAGCACGGTCAGGCCGTCGACCTCGACGATCGTCCGCCTGCTGGTGCGCACGGGGGTGAGCCGGATCGAGTCGCCGTCGGTGTCGAGATCCAGCGTCGTGCCGGGCACGAGCGACAGTCGGGCGCGTACTGCAGCGGGGATCAGCAGCCGTCCATGTCGGTCGATGCGCACCTGCACGAGGACAAGGGTGACAGGGGGCGACGCGTCACCGCCCGACGATTGTTGTCAGAGGGGCTCGCCACGATGGGCGCATGGCGATCTGCGACGACTGCGAACAAGAGATGCGTGTGGCCCCGTCCTGCGTGGTCACCGAGCTGCACGTGGACGGCAAGGCCTACCCGCTGCCTCGGTGGGGCACCGAGCGCGGGTGGGGTCGGGCGAGGGGACGGTGCGGGGACTGTGGGGTCCAGCCCGGTGGGGCCCACCACCTCGGCTGTGACATCGCCAGGTGCCCGCGCTGTCGGGGGCAGCTGCTGTCGTGCGGGTGCCCCTGGGACGAGTTCCCGCCCGACGAGTGGGACGAGGAGAATGAGCTGCCGTCCGACGAGCTGCTGGCCGCCCTCCTCACGAGGTGGGCCGGCGATCGTCAGCAGTAGAGGACCGTGACGGTGTCTCTGACGATGCCGGCGTGCTTGGTCACCAGCGGCACGCCCAGGGCCTCGGCCAGGCGCAGGCTGACGGCGGTTTCGAGGTCGTCGTTCAGATCGCCGAGCGCGGCGTCGAGGGCCAGTGGTCGGGTCGGGAACCACTCGCCGACGACTCGGGTCGTGGCGGCGTAGTCGGACCGGGTGCGTTCGGGTGCGCCCTCGTGGCGCACGGCGAGGTACTCGGCCAGGAGCAGCGTCGTGGCGTCGAGCGCCAGCACCTCGCCGACCTGGTGGACCGTGCCCTGCAGCAGGCCCGCCAGCACGAGCAGTCCGCCGACATCGGCCACGACGGCGTCGTGCAACGGCGGGTCGCCCACGCCCGACGGCTTCACTGACCCAGGCGTTCGATGGCAGCCCGCCGCCGCTGGGAGACGCGCCGCTGGATCTCGGCGAACTCCTCCTCGGTCATCGGGTCGGTCACCTGGGCGCGCTGCGCCGTGAGCTCCGCCGGCGAGAGACGGGCCGCGGTGCGGCGCAGTGTCTGGCGGATCCATTCCTGCTGGCTCATGCCTTCGGCCTCGGCCTGCTCGGCCAGCCGGGCCAGCACGTCGGGATCCACGTTCTTCACGTTCACGTCCATGCTCCGATCGTAGCGAGCCCGAGCGCCCGATGGTACCAGACTGGCACCGTCCTGGGTCTTACTCACGATGTCCGGCCGCCGGCGGTGGCGTGGCGACGGATGAGGGTTTCGCCGTCCCACTCGATGCCGAGGTGGGCGAAGGCGGTCGAGACCGGAAGGTCGGGGCCGCGCAGGAGCGTCCGATGGTGCGCGAGCGCGTCGAGGACGAGGTGCTCGGGCCAGCCCTCGAGCACGACGTACCCGTCCTCGGCCTCCTCGGTCCGGAGGCGGGCGGCGATCTCGAGGGCGGCCACGAGCGGTGAGCGGGTGAGCCGAGGCAGGCACCGGAGGTGGGTGCGGGCGACCGCCAGCGTCCGTCCACACACGTGCACGCTGAGGAGGTCGCCGGCGGCGAAGGCGTCGAGCCAACCGGCGGGCCCGGCCAGTGATCCGTTCGGGTCGGCGTCGTCGTCGGCAGGGAGCCCGAGCGCCCGTGCCGACGCCGTGAGCGCCGGCGTGGTGTACGAGTAGGCGACCCGAGCCTGACCACCTGACTTCAGCTCGAACCTCGGGTGGCACGCCGCCAGCACCGCGAGGTCGACGCCCAGGTCGATCATCGAGCGCCGGCGCTCGTCGGCGATCAGCACGTGGGACAGTGCGATGCCGTCGACCAAGGCCGGGACGAAGGCGATCAGGTCATCAGCGGTCCGGTGGAGCCGCTCGACCCCGTGCTCGACCAGCGCCTCGACCAGGTCGCGCTCGTCGTGCTCGCCGTAGGCCCCGTCCTCCTCCATCGGTACGAAGGTGTCGGTCCACCGCAGCCACCACACCAGATCATCGAGGGGCAATGGTCCGGTGTGGGTGAGCACCGCCACCGCGGCACTCGGGAGCCACTCCTCGACGAGCTCGTAGGGGTCTGGCGGTTCGGCGGTGGTCACGGCTACTCGCCGACGGCGATCGAGTCGAACCCGCCGGGGCTCGGCTCCGGCCAGCGGGTGGTGCCGGTCGTCTCCTCGTGCATCGACCACCAGTGGCACGTGTCGTCGAACACCACGGCGTCGAGCAGGGTGAGGCCGACAGTGGCCAGCTCGTCGCGCAGGCGGAGGAACGCCTCGGCGTCGCCGTCGTCGACGGGCTGGCGGATGCCCCTGGGTCGGGAGTCGACGATCAGCCACCGGTTGGGGCAGCCCCCGTCGGCGATGCCGGCGATGCGGGACCGGTGGAGGCCCGACGGGTCGTCGGCCCAGCGCTTGACGCCGGACAGGGTCGACGCACGGAAGTAGCAGCGGAAGCGGCCCTCGTCGTCGAGGTGCCAGACCTCGGGCCAGGTCTTCCATCCGATCAGGCGGTCGACCTCGGCCAGCGCCACGACGTCGAGGGCGTCGGCGAAGCGGTAGTGGGTGATCTCGGGCGACGGCGAGTCGTCCGTCCAGCGGCGGGTATAGGTGTGCATACGGCTACAGGTAGCATGGAAAACTATGAAAAGCTATGAAACAGCAGATCTGTGGTTCGGGCCTGGTAGTGTGTACGATTGGTGTATGGGCACGACCCGCACCAACATCGAGATCGACGACGCCGACGTCCAGGCCGTCATGGAGCGCTACGGGGTGCAGACCAAGAAGGACGCCGTCGCCCTCGCCCTACGCCGCCTCGCGGGCCAGCCGATGACCCGGGCGGAGGCCGAGGCCATGCGCGGCGCTGGCGCCATCGGTGACGTCCCGGCGGACCGGGGGCCCCGGTCGGCGTGATCCTCGCCGACACCAGTGCATGGGTCGAGTACGACCGGGCCACGGGCAGCCCGGTCGACGAACGCATGGCGGCGCTCGTCGGGGACCCGTCGCTGCTCGCCACCACCGAGCCCGTGGTGATGGAGGTCCTCGCCGGTGCACGCGACGACGCTCGCGAGACCGACCTGCGGCGGCTGCTCGACCGCTTCCGCCTGCTGCGCTTCGACGCGGCCGTCGACTTCGACGGTGCGGTCCGGATCTACCGGTCGTGCCGTGAGGCCGGCGTCACCCCGCGCGGCCTGCTCGACTGCCTCATCGCTGCCGTGGCCATCCGGCACGGCGCGGCGCTGCTCACCGCCGACCGGGACCTGGCCCGCATCGCCACGGTCATGGACCTCCGCCTGGATCCGGCGTCAGGCTGAGCTGAGGACGTCGGTCAGAAGCGGAAGCGGGTGACGTCGGCGGGGAAGTCGAACCAGGCCATGGCCTTGGTCGGCGTGAAGCGCACCAGGCCGCCGGCGGCCTCGCCCTCCCAGGAGTCGGGCTCGGGCTCGTAGCCCTTCTCGCCGTACTTGCGGCGCATCTCGGCCGAGATGCGGCCGCCGAGCTCGAGGCCGGGCGGGTCGGCCGGCGCCGCCTTCCCCTCGACGATGACGGCCTCCTGACCGTCCTCGAGGTGCAGGACGCAGTCGGCGCGCTCGTGCAGGTTGCGCACGTGGCGGGTGGTCGGCGCCCCGTCGTAGAAGAGGCCGCCGTCGACCCAGACCCCCCAGCGCGGCACCACGTGGGGGCGGCCGTCGGGCCGGGTCGTCGCCATCCAGTACTGGTGGGACTCGACGAGGCGCTCCTCGACCGCGCCCCAGTCGAGCATCCCGTCGTCGGTCTCGGGGACCCCGTAGCCCTCGGGCATCTCGGGGCGGTCGGTGCTCGGCTGGGTCACGGGTCTCCTCCGGGGTCGACGGGGACGGGCCTCCGCCCAGGGCGCGGGGCGGAGGCTATCCGGCGCCGCCGGTCGGGTCCCGGGGGTGCCGGGACCGCCCACCAGGGCGCCACCGAATCCCTACCGCGGCGCCGTGACACGAGCCGGCGCCGTGGCCCCTCGCCTACGGGATGCTGACCCGGACCTCGCAGGAGACGGCGGTGTCGGTGCCGGCGCCGCCCTTGCAGGTGTCGGTGCCCGGGCCGCCGTTGTGGGCGTCGTTGCCGTCGCCGCCCTTCAGGGTGTCGTTGCCGGTGCCGCCTCCGAGGGTGTCGTTGCCACCCTCACCCTTGATCACGTCGTTGCCCGCGCCGCCGGTGAACGTGTCGGCACCGGTGCCGCCGAAGGCCCGGTCGTTGCCGTCGCTCAGGGCAACCGTGTCGGCGCCACCCGCCGCGCAGACGATGTCGTCGCCGCCGAAGGCGCTGATCGACTCACCGTTCGCGGTGCCGAGGATGACGTCGGCGCCGGCGGTGGCGGACTCGCCCAGGGCCAGGTTCACGGTCACGACTGGGCCCCAGCAGGCGGCCAGCGGCGCCGTCGCGACGCCCGGGCGCCAGTCAGGCGACGTGTCGTGGGTGATGGCCGTGGTGACCCGGGCCCGCTGCGTGCCGTCGACGTTCACCCGGTAGATGTCGTTCTCGACCGGGGGCTCGGGGACGTTCGCGTCCAGGATCACCGAGTTGTAGAAGGCGAGCTGGCTGCCGTCGGGCGCCCAGTTGGCGCCGCCCTCGCCGTTGGGGTCGCTGGTGACCTGCACCCGGTCCGAGCCGTCGGCCGCGGCCATGGTGAACACGTCCATGTTGCCGGTGCGGCTGCTCTGGTAGGCGATGCGGCTGCCGTCGGGCGACCACGCCGGGCTGGTGTCGTTGGCCGGGTGGGCGGTGAGGCGGGTCACGCCGGTGCCCGTCGTGCTCATGGTGTAGACGTCGTCGGCGCCGCCGGCCCGGGTGCTGGCGAAGGCGATCCTCGTGCCGTCGGGCGACCAGTCGGGCTGCCAGTCGAACGCCGCATCGGTGGTGAGCCGGGTCTCGCCGGTGCCGTTGACGTTGATCTTGTAGACGTCGTAGTTGGCGTTGCGCAGGCTGTGGAACGCCAGCTGGGTGCCGTTGGGCGACCAGGTGGGCGACATGTCCGGTTGGGGACTGGTCGTCACCTGGGTGACGTCCGTGCCGTCGGCGTCCATCACGTAGAGGTCGTCACCGTCGCTGTAGGCGATCTTCGAACCGTCGGGGGACCAGGCCGGGTCGAACTCGTAGTCGTCGGTGTCGGTGAGCTGCACCATCCGCGTGCCGTCGGCGCTCATCACCCAGATCTCCGTCGGCTCCGAGAGCGGTTCGGGCCCGGGCGACCGGGTGAGGACGATCTCGGCCTCGAAGGGCGCCTCGATGGCGCCGGTGTCGCACCGACCGCCCTGGGGTCGGGTGGTGCCGACCTGGTCGACGGTGAGGGTGGCGCTGCACGCCGCCGCGGGGATCGTGTCCAGCAGCGGTGACGTGTCCTCGGGGACCAGGACCGGCGGGGTGCCGCCGACCGCGCCGAGGCCGGGGTCGCCGCCGTGGTCGACCACGTCGGTCGGGTCGTCGAAGCCGCACGAGTCGCCCACCTGGTCGTTGGTCCAGTTGTAGCTGGAGGTCGAGCTCGGGCTGGGGTCGGTCATCGCGCAGTTGGTGGCGTCGCTGTTCACCGCCAGCACCGAGGCGAAGGAGTGGAAGGGCTGGCCGGTGCCCGAGCGCACGTTGGCCCCGCCGCTCGTCGCCGAGTTGAAGGCGAAGGTGGCGTGCTCGAGGCGCACGGACTTGCCGGCGTAGATGCCGCCGCCCGACCCGCTGCCGGCCGCGTTGCCGGTCAAGGTGCTGTTCGTGATCCAGAGGTCGCCCCCCGACCCGCCGCCGCCGCTACCGCCCGAGAGGTTGTCGACGAAGGTGGAGGACGCCACGGTCAGCGACTGGGTGCCGTGGGCGCCGCCGCCGGCGTTGGTCGCCTGGTTGTCCCGGAAGACGCTGTGGTCCACGCTCGTGAAGTGGCCCTGGGCGCCGCCGCCCACGATGGCCTGGGCCCTCGAACACGCTGTTGGTGATGGTGAGGAACATGCGGACCCAGACTCCGCCGCCGCCCCAGGTGGTGTCGTCGGTGGCGCCGTCGAGCACCTCGATGTCCCGGACGGTGACGCCGCTGTCGGTGGCGGCGTAGAGCACCCGGCTGGTGCCGTTGGCGTCGATGGAGTGCCCGTCGCCGTCGAGCGTGAGCGGCTGCGACCCCGTGTAGGTGGGGTCGGTGCCGTCGTCGAGGACGACGTCGGCGGTGAGGGTGATGGTGTGGGGCCCCGAGCCGTCGCCGGACAGCGCCGCGAGCGCGGCGCGGTACTGGGCCTCGTTGGCCACCGACGTGGTGGTGGCCCCGGCGGGCAGCGTCGGGACGAGGGCGACGGTGGCGGCGAGCGTGAGCGCAGCCACGGCGGCGAGGGCACGGTGCAGGCGCACACCTTGAGTATCCGACCGCGCCGGCGGAGGGGTAGAAGCGATGGACCCTGCCCGGCAACAAGGTTCCCAGGAGGGTCCCTCTGCGGGGACGTGCTGCCGTCGATCCTGGGTGGATGCCGCTCGGCGGGTCTCCGGCCGCACCGACTTGGTGGTCGTGCCCGTCGACGTCCCCGTGGCCGGGGCGCCGGGGATGCCGGGCGTCAGTCCTTGCGTTGGCCGGTGGCTCGCTTGATCTCGCGGACGAGCTCGCGGGTCTGGTCGTTCGACAGCCCGTGCAGGACCGTGAGGCGGTCGTCGCCCGCGGACTTGATGCCGATGCGCACGACCTTGGTCCTGGTGGTGTTGCCGGTGTCGTAGTCGAGCGACTGGAGCTCTTTGTACGTCGACGCCAGGGTGACGTCGGCGACGGGCCACCAGCCGACGAGGCGGTCGATGGTGGGGATGCCGCCCGGGCCCCACTTCGGGGCCCGGTAGAGCCACAGCGCCCCGCCGGCGAGGGCGAGCACGTTGAGGCCGGCGATCCGGTCGGCCGGGTGGTGCGAGCCCCGCCGCCGGCGCCACCACCGCACGACGGCGCCGCGCACCTGGGGCTGGGCGGCCATGACCGGGCCGGCGGCGACCACGTCGTCGACGCCCAGCAGGCCGAGGGTCTCGCGGTAGAGCTGGCGCTGGCGGTCGATCTCCTTCACCGCCGCGCACGTTACCGACGGGGCCGCGCCGCGGTCAGCGCCGGCGCCCGTCAGCCGCCGGCGGGGACGGCGACCGCGGCGAGCTCGATGCGGACCCGGGCGTGGACCTTGACCACCAGCAGGCTCGGGGGCTGGACGTCGAAGTCGGTGACGTCGAGCTCGGTCGTGCCGGTGAGGGTCAAGGTGCCGTCGTCGTCCGCCCAGAGGTCGAGCGTGCCGTCGAGCGGGCGCTGCACACCGTGGAAGTCGAGGGTGCCCGTGCCGGCGTACCCGCCTCCGTCCCCATCCACGTCGAGGCCGGTCAGGGTGCCGGTGACGGTGGGGTGTCGGCGCAGGTGCAGGCGCCGCTCGGCCTCGCGGTCGATGAGCGGGTTGCCCGACCGCATGGCGCCGAGCGCGACCTCGATCCGCCCGGCGACCGACCCGGCGGGGTCGACCCGGCCGTCGGCGTCGAGGCCGACGTCGAGCCAACCCGTCGCCGGGGCCTCGGTGGTGATGGGGTGCAGGCTCGACGAGGCGTGGACCGTGACCGACGATCGGGTGGGGTCCAACTCGAAGCGCACGCCGTCAGTCTGGCGTGCCGCGCCCTTGCCCCGCTCCGGGGGGCGAGCCGGTCCAGGACGACGGCCCGCTCGCACGACGGTCGGACCTCGGTGGCGCCCGCGGCCTTGCCCGTTCCCGCAGGGCCGCTGGCACCGCTACCCTCGCCCGACGAACCGACGAACCGACGAACCGACGAACCGACGAACCGACGAACCGGCCAACCGGCCAACCGGTCGAGCCGACCCGGGGCCGGCGACGGAGGAGCAGCGAAGACGATGGGACGAGATCACCGAGCACGGACCGCGGTGCTCGCGGCGTCCCTCACCCTGACGCTGGTCGCCGCCGCCTGTGGGAGCGACGGAGGTGGCGACGGGGCCTCACCCGCGGACGACGCGGCGACGACCACGGTGACGGCCGACTCGGAGGGCGAGGGCGTCGAGGGCGCCGGCGGGTGCCCCGGCGCCACGGCGCTCGAGGTCGTCAACGGCGGCTCGGCCAGCGGCACCACGGGCGACGCCGTCGAGCTCGCGGACGGGCCCGTGGACGTGGTCACGTCCTTCGCCGACGGGGAGGGAGGCAACGCCACCTTCGTCTTCGCCGACTACGAGGTCGAAGCCGACCCGCAGTTTGGCCTGTCGGCGCCGGTCGGCGACCCCGAGGTGCCCGACGGCGGGCTCATCATGGTGATCAGCATCACCACCGGCGGCGAAGGTGACCTCGTCCCGGGCCAGTACGGCGACCTGGCCCCCGGCGAGGGGGCGGTCGAGTCGCCGGGCGACCTCACCGACCCGGACGCCACGATCCCCGACGTGCCGGCCAGCGTGAACTTCGAGGCCCTCTACCTCGGTGCCGACCGGATCATCCCCCTCGGCGAGCACTCGGTGACCCTCACCGAGGTCACCGACACGACCCTGTGCGGCGAGCTCACCGGCGACACCGGCGAGACCCAGTTCCAGTCCGACGGCTTCCCCGTCCTCACCGGCACCTTCGTCGCCGAGCGCGTCTGAGGTCACGCGGTCGCCCGGCACGCAGGCGCCGGGTTGGACCGGGCGCATCGAACCGGATGGGGTGCGGCCCGATGCGCTGGGTTGAGCCCGGCGCATCTGTCTGCGCCGGCCTGGAATCAGCGCATCCAACCGCAGGTGGTGCAGCGGACTGCGCTGAGTGCGGGCGAGCGCAGCGGCGCCGGGGCGGCGCCGCGACGGATCAGGCCGCCGCCTCGGGGTAGGCGTCGTGGAGGGCGCCGATGAGGCGGGGGAAGGCCAGCACGTGGGTGCCGATCATGGGCTTGCCCGTGGTCAGGACGGCGACCACGAGATCGCGGCTGGGCTCGGCCCACGTGAGCAGGTTGGACATGCCCAGGTGCCCGAACGCGTCGGGGTGGTGCCAGCCGTAGAGGGTGAGGCCCTCGGCGCCGAGCATGAAGCCCTCGCTGTAGCGCATGGGCAGGCCGAGCAGGCGGTCGAACGGCGTCCCCTCGACCTTCGGCTCCCGCGCCCGCTCGATGGTGGCCTCGGCGAAGACCCGGGTGCCGTCGAGCACGCCGCCGTCCAGCAGGCACTGGTAGAAGGCGGCCGCGTCCCGGGCCGTGACCACGATGTTCCCCGACGGCACCGAGGCGGTCAGGAAGCGGGGGTCGTTGGACCATCGCAGCAGGCGGCTCCACGGCGCACCCAGGGCGCGGTGGAAGAACACGTCGAGCGGCAGGAGGAACGCGAACCCGGTCTCGACGTTCTCGGCCACCAGGTCGACGTCGGCGGGATCGACGCCGAGGCTCATGCGGCCGAGCCCGAGCGGGCGCCGCACCTCGTCCTCCAGCAGCTGGCGCAGGTCCCGGCCGTCGGCGTGGCGGGCGACCATGTCGAGGATGAAGCCGCCGGTGAGCGCGTGGTACGCCGGCGGCCCCCCGACCGCGGCGGTGATGCGCAGGTCGCAGAGCATCTCGTCGTACCGCTCGGTGTCGGCGAGGACGTCGAGGTCGAGGCTCCCCGGCGGGAGGAGTGGCACGCCGGCCTGGTGGCTGAGCACCTGGGAGATCGTGATCTCGGCCTTGCCGTGGCGGGCGAACGCGGGGACGTGGGTGGCCACCGGGTCATCGAGCGAGAGCGTGCCCCGCTCCGCCAGCAGGTGCACGAGCATCGCGCTGACCGCCTTGGACGCCGAGAACAGGTTGACCGGCGTGTCCACGGTCATGGGCACGGCGTGGTCGGGCTCGAACAGGCGGGTCGGGTCGACGCCGCGGGCGTGGCCGATCGACCGCTCGAGCACCACCTCGCCCCGGTGGCGCACGCAGACCTGGATGCCGGGATGCATCCCGGTGCGGTAGAGGTCCTCGACCGCGGCCCAGACCGTCGCGGCGGCGTCGGCCTCGACGGGGTCGGCGGCCCCCGGCTCGTCGCCGACGTCGATCAGCGAGGCCAGGTCGTCGGGGGCGCGATGGCGGCGCGCCCAGGCGTCGAGCGCCGTCCCGACCACCCATCGCGTCATCGCCACCTCCCCGCCGAACGGCGAGGGCCGATGGTAGGGGGGCGCCGGGAGACATCGGTCACATCTGCTAGATTTCCTTAGCGAAAGGGTTGACTGCGGCTAGCATGCTCGCGAGAGTTAGCAGTAGCCCCACCGCCGCGAGCAGCACGGGCGCCGGGCACCGAACCCCAATCGAACCCAAGCGTGAGGAAGCCACCATGTCGGAAGTCATCGAGCAGTTGAACGAGATCGAGTCCAAGGCCGTCGAGCTGGTGGAGAAGGTCCAGGAGCCCGTCGTCGAGTACGTCCGCTCCGCCTCCGAGTGGGCCGAGGGCCGCCTCCCCGAGGTCGTCAAGGTCCCGAGCCTCGACAAGGTCGGCTCGGCCGAGGAGTACGTCGCCTTCGTGTTCGAGGTCGTCGACACCGCCGTCAAGAACCAGAAGGCCTTCGCCAAGGATCTCCTGGCCGCCACCGCCGGTGTCCGCGCCAAGTTCGTCGACGCCGACACCAAGCCCGTGACCGCGGTCAAGTCCACCACCAAGAAGGCCGCCTGATCGCCTGACTGGACAAGCCTCGAGAGCTCGATCGCCGATCCCCCCTCGGCAGGTCGCTCTCGACCGGGGCTGACGGCGCCCCCCCTGCCGCCAGCCCCGCCCCCGACCGGAGCGGAGGACCTTCCCCCAGGTCCTCCGCTCCGTCGCGTCCGGGCCCGGGTCGGCCGTCGCCGCGGGTCGCGTGCCACAATCTCGCGCCGAGGTTCGAGACCGACACGAGACGACAGGAACCCGGGCACCGACCGGGTCGAGAGGGGGAGCACCGATGGCCGACGACCGTCCGCTGCAGGACTCGGCGACGATGTGGGAGCTGGTCGAGCGCCGAGCCGCGCTGACCCCCGACGCCCGGGTGCTCGTCGACAGCGAGGACCGCACCCTCACCTTCGGCGAGCTGCGCGACCGGGCCGAGCGGGTCGCCGCCGGCCTCCTCGCCCTGGGCATCGGCCCGGGCGACAAGGTCACCTGGCAGCTCCCGAGCCGCATCGAGACCGTGGTGCTGTCGGTCGCCCTCGCTCGCCTCGGTGCGATCCAGAACCCGATCCTGCACATCTACGGGGAGAAGGAGGTCGACTTCGCCCTCCACCAGTTCGCGCCCAAGCTCTACGTGGGCCCCGGCGAGCTCTTCGGCGTCGACTACAACGCGCGGGCCGAGCGCCTCGGCGCCGACGTCGACCCGCCGGTGCAGGTGCTCGACGGCTACGCCGACCTCCCCGAGGGTGACCCGGCCAGCCTCCCTGCGCCCCCCGAGAACGGCGACGACGTCCGCTGGATCTACTACACGTCGGGCACCACGTCGGACCCGAAGGGCGTCCAGCACACCGACAAGACGCTGATCGCCGGCGGCTACGGACTCGCCCACGCCATCGAGTGGGACCCGGCCGTCGACGTCGGCTCGATCGCCTTCCCCTTCGCCCACATCGCCGGCCCCGACTACCTCGTGCTCATGCTCGTCACCGGCGTCGGCGCGGTGATCATCGAGGGCTTCAACCTCGAGGCCGCGCTCGTGGTCTTCAACAAGTACAAGGTCACCTCGGCCGGCGGCTCCACCGCCCACTACCTGATGTTCCTCGCCGAGCAGCGCAAGGACCCGGACACGCCGATCCTGCCGTCGCTGCGCCTGCTCGCCGGCGGCGGCGCCCCCAAGCCGCCCGAGATCTACTACGAGGTCAAGCGCGAGCTCTGCCCCCTCGGCACCCTCCACGGCTACGGCATGACCGAGTGCCCGATGATCGCCCAGGGCGCCCCGAGCGACACCGAGGACCAGCTCGCCAACACCGAGGGCAAGCCCGTCGTCGGCTGCGACGTGCGCATCGTCGGCGAGGACGGCCAGGTCTGCGCCCCCGGCGTGGACGGCGAGGTCCGGCTCAAGGGCGCCATGCTCTTCAAGGGCTACACCGACGAGTCGCTCAACGCCGAGGCGTTCGACGAGGACGGCTACTTCCGCACCGGCGACGTCGGCCACCTGCGCGAGGACGGCCACATCGTGCTCACCGGCCGGCTCAAGGACATCATCATCCGCAAGGGCGAGAACATCTCGGCCAAGGAGATCGAGGACGTCCTCTACACCCACCCCAAGGTGGGTGACGTGGCCGTGATCGGGGTGCCCGACCGGGAGCGCGGCGAGATGGTGTGCGCGGTGGTCGAGTCCGCCGCCGGGGCCGAGCCGCTCACCTTCGACGAGATGACCGCGCACTGCCGCGAGGCCGGGCTCATGACCCAGAAGATCCCCGAGCGGCTCGAGGTGGTCGAGGCCCTGCCCCGCAACCAGACCCTCAACAAGATCCTCAAGTACCAGCTCCGCGAGCAGTACGGCTGAGGCGCCGGCGCCGGACCCATCCGTTCTGGTACACGAAACGGGTCGTCAGACGTCCCGTTTCCGTATCCAGAACGGACGGCGGGGTGGGGTCGGCCACCATGGGGGCATGCGCGACGACCGCTACTACCGGGCGGCGCTGGCGCGCATCCACCACGAGGGGTTCGGGTTCCACGCCGACGCCTGCGCGCCCGGCATCCTGGCGCTGCTCGCGGACGTCCGTCGTCGCGAGGGACTCGTGGTCGAGGTGGGCTGCGGCTCGGGGCTGCTGACCCGCCACCTGCTCGACGCCGGCCACCGGGTGATCGCCACCGACGCCTCGCCGGCCATGGTCGACCTGGCCCGGTCGTACGCCCCGGAGGCGATCGAGCACCGCGTCCTCGCCCTGCCCGACGACCCGTTGCCCGAGTGCGACGCCCTCGTCTCCACCGGCCACGCGCTGAGCTACCTGCCCGACCGGCCGACCCTGGAGGCGGCGCTCGTGGCCTGCGCCCGCGCCCTCCGGCCCGGCGGCGTGCTCGCCCTCGACCTGGAGGACCTCTCCACCCGCGACGCCCAGATGGCGCGGCCGCCCACCCCGTGGCTGGGCGACGACTGGGCGCTGATCACCGAGCGGGCCAGCGATGCCCCGGACCACTTCGCCCGATTGATGACCACGTTCGTGCGGCGTCCCGACGGCACGTACGAGCGGGGCTTCGAGCGCCACGACAACGTGCTGGTCGACGTCGAGGGGGTCGTCCGCCCTCTGCTCAAGGGCGAGGGCCTCGAGGTCGACGTCCGGCTCTCGTTCGGCGACGAGGTGAACATGGAGGGCCTCATGGTCGTCGTCGCGCACCGCTCGCCGGCCTGACGGTCGACGGTCCGACCTCGTCCGTTCTGGCTCCCGATTCGGCCGCCAGGACGATCGAATCGGGAGCCAGTTCGGCCTGACCCGGCCGACGCCGGCGGAGACCCACCGCCGCCGCCGGCAGCGGTTCCTCGGAAGACCGTGGGGATGCGGTCGTACACTCGCGCCGTGGCGGCCGCGGAGATCCCCGAGGGCACCGTCACGGTCCTGTTCACCGACCTGGTCGACTCGACCCGCCTCAACCAGGCTCTCGGCGACGCCGCCGCCCGGGAGCTGACCCGGCGGGTCGAGGCTGCCGCCCACCGCCAGATCGAGGCCCACCGGGGCGTGCCGATCAAGGACATCGGCGACGGCACCATGGCTGCCTTCGCCTCGGCCCGGCGGGCGATCGCCGCCGCCCGGGAGATCCAGGCCGACGTCCGCCGGATCGACCGCGACCTGCCGTCGGGCGAGCGACCCGATGACGGCGTCGCGCTGCGCATCGGGCTGCACACCGGCGAGGTCATCGCCGAGGACGGCGACCTGCACGGCGAGACCGTCATCATCGCCAAACGCATCGAGGGCCTCGCCCCGCCCGGCGGGATCCTCGCCTCCCAGACCGTCCACGGGGTGCTCGGCACCGCCCGCGACGAGCTCGTCGAGCAGGGCCCCGCCGAGCTCAAGGGCATCGACGCCGAGTGGACCCTGTACCTGGTCCCCGTGCCCGACGACGAGCCCGCCGAGGGCCTCGCCGACAACGACCCGACGCCCTACATCGGCCGGACCGCCGAGCGCGAGCGCCTGCGCACGATGCTCGAGGCCGCGGCCGCGGGCCGAGGGGCGATGGCACTGATCGGCGCCCCCGCCGGGGTCGGCAAGAGCCGCCTCACCCGCGAGGTGGCGGCGCTGGCCGAGCAGCTCGACATGACGGTTCGGACCGGCACCTGCGTCGACATGGACTCGCCGCCGCCGTACCAGCCGAGCCTCGACCAGCTCGAGGAGACGCTGCGCCGGCTCAGCCCGGCCGAGTTCCGGGCCCTGCTCGGCGAGAACGCCCCCGAGATCGCCAAGTTGATGCCGTCGCTGCGCCAGCGCTACGACGACATCGTCGACCCGCCCGACCTCACGCCGGACCAGGAACGGCGCTACATGCTCCACGGTGTCGGCGAATTCCTGGCGCGGGCGGCGGCGCTCAAGCCCCTGGTCCTGGTGTTCGAGGACCTGCACTGGGCCGACGAGTCCACCTTGCTCCTGCTGCGCCAGCTCGGGCCCCGCCTCCCCGAGACGCCGCTGCTCGTGGTCGGCACCTACCGAGACGACGAGGTGCGTCCCGATCGCCCCCTGGCCTCGGCCCTCGGCCCGCTCATCCGTGACCTGGGCGCGGTCGACCTGCACCTGCGTCTCCTCGACGAGGCCCAGGTCGCCGCCCTGCTCGCGGCCCGGGCCGGCCAGGACCCGCCGCCCGAGCTCGTCCGCCTCGTGTTCGACGAGACCCAGGGCAACCCGTACTTCGCCGAGGAGCTCTACCGGCACCTCCGTGACGAGGGCCGGCTCTTCGACGACGAGGGTGCGTGGCGGGCGGGCTTCGCCATCGGCGACACCGAGGTGCCCCAGAGCGTCCGTCTGGTGCTCGGGCGTCGCCTCGACCTGCTGGACCCCGAGCACCGCAGGGTGCTCGCCACGGCGGCGGTGCTCGGCCGCAGCTTCGCCTTCGCCGACCTCGCCGGCGCGTCCGGCGCCGAGGAGGACGACCTCCTCGACGCCCTCGAGGCCGCCGAGCACCTCCACCTCGTCGAGGAGGCGCCGTCCGAGCACGACGCCCGGTACACGTTCGTCCACGAGCAGGTGCGCCAGACCCTGCTGGGGGAGCTGTCCCTGGCCCGTCGTCAGCGCCTGCATCTGCGGGTGGCCGACGCCATCGAGGCCCGCGACCTCGCCCGAGGCCCCGACGGCGCCGCGGTCGAGCTCGCCCACCACCTCGTCCAGGCCGGCGCCGCGGCGCCACCCGACCGTGCCGCCGCCGCCCTCGTTGCCGCGGCCGAGGCCAGCCTCCGCGCCCTCGCCTTCGAGGACGCCGCCCGCCACCTCGACCACGCCGACCGGCTCGCCGCCGGTGACGACGAGGCCCACCGGCGGATCGACGGCCTGCGCGTCGACGCCCTGCGGGGCGCGGGTCGGGTGGACGACGCCCTCGCCGTGCTCGACCGGCGCCTCCGTGCCGATGCCGAGCCGGGCGGTCGCGAGGCCGTCGCCCTGCGCCTGCGGCGGGTGCAGCTCCTCAACGACCAGTACCGCGCCGGTGAGGGACTCGACGACCTCACCGTGCTCGAGGCCGCCGCCGAGGCCGGCGACGACCCCGAACTGCTCGTCGAGGTGCTCCTCGCCAAGGGTCGTGCCCACTACATCCTCTCGCTCGACGAGCCTGACCACGCCTACGCCAGCCGCGACGCCTACGAGGCCGCGTACGGGGCGGCCAAGGCGCGCGGCGACCGGCGGGGCATGGCCCTCGCCCTGCTGCCCACCACCTGGTTCGCGGACTACTGGGCGGACTACGGCCCCACCGCCGACGCCAACGTCGACGAGGCACTGGCGCTGACCGAGGCGCTCGGCGACGAGGACCTGATCCTCGACGCGCTGGCGGCCAAGAACCGCCAGATCGGGGTGAAGGCGGACGTGGCCGGCGCGGACGCGCTCCTGGCGCGGCTGGAGGCGCGTCGCGACCCGGTCCGGCTGGGCGCCCACTGCTTCTGGCTGATGTGGCAGTACCTCGCCGCCGGCCGGTTCGCGGACTGCGTGGCCACCTGTGACCGCGGCATCGCGCTCGCCGAGCTCATCGGCTCCGCCCCGGTCCAGTACGGCTCGATCAAGGCCATCGCCCTGGTGGAGATGGGTCGCTACGACGAGGTCGAGGCCGCCATCGCCGAGGAGGTCACCGACGACGACCACCGGTTCGGGCAGGCCATGGCCTCGCTGGCCCGATCGATGTTCCTGCGGCGGCTCGAAGCGTGGGGCCCGGCGGCCGAGTCGATGATCGACACGATGGCCCGGGCCACCGAGCTCTCGCGGGTGTGGATGCAGGCGTGGGTCGGCGCGGCGACGGCGACCGTCGCGGTCCACCTGCGCCGGCGCGGGGAGGAGGAGCTCGCTGCGGCCCTGGCCCAGGCCGCCGGCCCGTGGGGCGACGCCCGGCACGGCATCGACGGTGCCGAGGTGGCGCTGGTGGCGGGGCAGGTCGACTCGGCGGTCGCCGCGGTCGAGCGCATGCTGCCGGCCGAGGGGGCCGAGCTCGAGCGCGACCACGTGGCGGCGCTCGAGGTCCTGGCCCGGGCCCGGCTCGCCGACGACGACGGGGTTGCGGCCCTCGCGGCGGCCGAGCGTGCCCTCCCGGCGGCCACGGCCATGGGGTTCGGGGCCCTGCGGTGGCGCCTCCTCGCTATCCGGGCCGAGGCACTGGCCGCCAGGGGTGACGACGAGGCGGGCGCGGCGCGGGCGGCGGCGCGTGCGGCCTTCACCGAGGTGGCCGACCGCATCGCCGACCCCGACCTGCGCGCCTGGTTCGAGCGCCAGCCCCTCGCCGCCGCCCTCGTGGCCGGCGACTGAGCGGCGCCTCCGACCCCCCGGGCCCGCTCGCCGCGGAGTGTGTTCACACTTGTCCCCGGCCCTCCGACGAGCGGCGAGCTGGAGGAAATGGCAGTCATATGTGGCAGGTATTTCCTCCAGAGCGGCTCGTGTGTGGAGGTCGTCCACGGTGCGTGGCGAAAGGTCGTCGCTGCGGCGCCGACCGACTGCGTGGGCCATGATCTGAGGCGGGACAGGAGGTGCGCCGGTGGCGGTGCTCGAGGCGGGGCGACCCGAGGACGTGGGGCTGGACCCCGAGCGCATCGGGTGGGCCCGCGCCATGGTCCACGACCACGTCGCCTCCGGACGATCGCCGTCGGTGGCCGCCGTGGTCGCCCGCCACGGCACCGTGGTGCTGGCCGAGACCGCCGGCGTCCAACACCCCGGTGGCCCGCCGCTCGCGCTCGACCACGTGTGGCCCCTCGCATCAGCCACCAAGCCCGTGACCGCGGCCGTGCTGCTCAGCCTGGTCGAGGAGGGCCGGGTGGGCATCTACGAGCCGGTGGTCGACCACCTCCCCGAGCTCGCCGGCACCGGCAACGACGACGTGCTCGTCCACCACCTGCTCACCCACACCGCCGGCTGGGAGTCGGACCTGCTGAGTGGGCGCGCCGAAGCGATCCTGGCCTCGGGAGAGCTCCCGCCGCTGCCTTCAGACCGCGACCTCTTCACCGGCTTCTTCTTGGCCATGGCTTACGACACCGTCCGGTTCTGTCCCACCGGCGAGGTGATGACCTACGCCAACATCAACTACGAGCTGCTGGCCGAGATCGTCCGCCGGGCCACCGGTGGCTCGCTCGACGCGGCGGTGCGCGAGCGGGTGCTCGAGCCGCTCGGCATGCAGCGCAGCAGCGTCGGCCTCGGTGCGGACCTCCGACCTCATGCGGTGACTCGCGATCCCGACCTGCCCATGGGGGCCAACGGCGCGGTGTCGGCCGACGGAGAGCTGTGGCGGGGCAGTGACTCGGGGGCGGCGGCGATGTTCAGCTCGCCGACCGACCTCGCCCGCTTCGGCCAGGCCATCCTCGACGGTGGCGTGCTCGACGGCCGGCGCATCCTCGCACCGTCCACGGTCCGGACCATGGCCACCAACCAGATCCCGGGCACCCCGGCACGGTGGGTCGCCGATCGGATCATCCCGAACGCGTCGTGGGGCTACGGCTTCAGCGTCACCGGCGAGCAGCGCTGGGCCTGGTTCGGCGGTGGTCTCGTGCCCTTCGGGACCGCAACCCATCCGGGTGCGGGCGGCATCGACTTCTGGATCGACCGCACCCATGGCATCGTCGGGGTCTGGTTCGAGGTGCTGACGGCGATGTCACCGGACCACGAGCCGATCTCGGGGGTCGGTCACCGCTTCCAGGACGTGATCACCGCGGCGGTGGTGGAGCCATGAGCCCGAGGTGCGAGGGCGTGGCCCCTGCCTCCGTGGCCCGAACGGGGCGGGGAGCGGCCCGGCGACGGAGTCGCCAGGAGCGGCAAGCATGACCCTCGACACCAGCCTCGCCGACCCGGCCGAGCTCGGCCTGTCCGCGGCCCGCCTGGACGACGCCGCCGCGCTCATGCAGCGTCAGTACGACCAGGGGAAGTCGCCCACCCTCGTCGCCGTGGTCGCCCGCCACGGCCGGGTCGTGTTCGCCCATGCCGTCGGCGAGCACCGCCCCGGCGGGCCGCCCGTCACGATCGACAGCATCTTCCCGCTGGCGTCGCAGACCAAGCCCATGACCGCAGCGACGCTGCTCTGCCTGGTCGAGCGGGGCCTCGTCGGCCTGAACGAGCCCGTCACCCTGCACGTCCCCGACCTCGAGGGGCTCGGCCACGGCGAGGTGATGGTGCACCACCTCCTGACCCATACCTCGGGCTGGCACGAGGACGACGTGACGGTCCGACTGGCGGAGCGGATGGACGAGATCGTCGCCGGCGGGCCGCTCGCCGAGCGCGACCTCCTCAGCCGGCTCCTCCTCCTGCCCGGCCTGGCGACGCCCCGCCGGGAGGCGGCCGGCGTCGTGATGCAGTACTGCAACTTCAACTACTCCCTGGTGAGCGAGATCATCCGGCGGGTGACGGGCGGTTCGTTCGACGCCGCCCTGCGCCGGTTCGTGTTCGAGCCGGTGGGGATGACCGACAGCGCGGTCATCGTCCCCGACGAGTGGGCGGACCGGGTGATCCAGCGACCGCCCGGCATCCCCCTCGGGCCCGACCACGCCGACAGCCCCATCTCCTTCAACGACCCGCTCTGGGTCAAGAGCGACGACGGGGCCACCGGGGTGCACGCCACCGCGGTCGATGCGGTGCGCTTCGGGCAGATGATCCTCGACCGCGGCCGGGTCGGCGACCGCCGGGTGCTCAGCGACGACGCCGTGCGCGTCATGACCACCGATCAGATCCCTGGTCTGGAGGCGGTGCTCCTGGCGAAGCGCCTGCCCGAAGCGAGCTGGGGATACGGGTACGGGGTCCTGAGCACGGTGCCGTTCCTGCGCTTCGCCGGTGGGACGGTCGCGCCCGGCTCCCCCCACCACGGGGGCATGGGGGGCATCGACGTGTGGGTCGACCCCGCCACGGGGGTGGTGGGCGCCTACTTCGAGATCCTCACGGAGAACGATCCGGAGATCGGCCCCATCTCCTGGGTCGCGCACCGGTTCGAGGACGTCATCACCGCCGCCGTGGTGGACTGAGCGCCCGGCCGACCGCTGGGTCCTAGCATCCGCGGCCATGGGGGACACCACGCGCGAGATCGTCGACCCGCACCACCACCTCTGGCCGGCGGACTTCGCCGGCGGGGCCATGGGGGCGTACGCCCTCGACGAATTGCGGGCCGACACCGACACCGTGCCCGAGGTCGTGGCCACCATCTTCATGGAGTGCCACGCCTCGTACCGGGCTGACGGGCCCGAGCACCTGCGGCCGGTGGGGGAGACGGAGTACGTCGCCGCCCTGGCCGACGAGAGCGAGCGCACGCCCGGCGCCACCATCGTCGGGATCGTCGGCCACGCCGACCTCGCGCTGCCGATCGACCAGCTCGACGAGGTGCTCGACGCCCACGAGGCGGCGGCGGGCGGGCGGTTCCGTGGCATCCGGGACGCGCTGGCCAGCGTCCCGGCCGGCATGACGCTGATGATCCCCGGCGGCGCCGACCCTGACCGGTCCACCGACCCCGACTTCCGCCGCGGCGTCGTCCACCTCGGCGAGCGGGGCCTCACCTACGACACCTGGCAGTACCACACCCAGCTCGGCGACCTGATCGACCTGGCCCGGGCCGTGCCGGACACCACCATCGTGTGCGACCACTTCTCCACGCCCCTCGGCGTCGGCGAGTACGCCGGCCGCCACGACGAGATCTTCGAGACCTGGTGCCCCCAGCTCGCCGAGCTCGCCGCCTGCCCGAACGTGGTGGCCAAGCTCGGCGGCCTGGCCATGCCCGACAACGGCTTCTGGCCCCTCGGCGGCGAGCGCCCCGACGTCGACGGCTTCCTCGCGGTGCAGGAGCGCTGGTACCGCCACGCCATCGACTGCTTCGGCCCCGACCGGTGCATGTTCGAGTCGAACTTCCCGGTCGACAAGATCAGCGTCGACTACGACGTGGTCTGGGGCGCGTTCGAGCGCATCGCCGCGCCGTACACCCCCGACGAGCGGGCGGCGCTGTTCGCCGGCACCGCCCGCCGCGTCTACCGGGTCTGACCGCCGCCGGCCGGCGCCGCTCGCCGGCAGTGCGCCGGGTTGGGCCGAGCGCATCGAGCCGCATGTCGTCCGGTTGCATGCGCCGGATTGGGGTCGGCGCAGGCGCCGACGTCCTTGTCGATGTCCTGAATGAGCACCCGGGCGTCGCGGGCTCGGGGCTGGGCTGAACCGGGGACAGCGGCCCGCATGGCGTCCGGTTGGATGCGCCGGGTTGAGGTCGGCGCACGCCGAGTCCCGCTGTCGCCACGGCGCTGGCCTGAACCGAGCGCATCGAACCGGATGTCGTCCGGTTGGATGCGCTGGATTGGGGTCGGCGCGGGCGCCGACATCGTGCGTCGACGCGCCGGCCCATCGGCGGGCCCATCACCGCGATGCCCGAGCTGGCCAGGGCGTTGCTGATGTCCTGAACCGGCACCTCGCCGCCGCCGGTCCTGCGCCGGGTTGTTTCCGGCGCAGCGAGCCGGATGTCGTGCGGTTGGTTGCGCCGGGTTCAGGCTGGCGCAGGTTCGGTCTCGCCGGCGGGCGTTGCGCTGGGTTGGACCGGGCGCATCGCGCCGCACGTGGTGCGGTTGGCTGCGCCGGCTTGAGCTCGGCGCCGCCTCAGTAGTCCGCCGTCGGGGCGTCGGCGTGGGCGACGTTGAGGTCGAGCGCCGGCGGCTCCTTGGCCACGACGGGCTCGAACATGGCCCGGAAGGCGTCGACGGACAGGCCGGCGGCATCCGCCAGCGTCGCGAGCTCGTCGGGGTCGTCGAAGTCGTCGCGGCGCACGCGCAGCATGTAGCGCCGAGCGATGGCGTACCGCGTCGAGTGGATGTCCACGACCCGCACGGCGGTGCGGCCGGTCTCGGGGTCGAGCATCTGGTCGAAGGGCACCGGCACGAACTGCCCGGCCTGCATCGTGATCATGACGCCGCTGCCCCCGGTGATCAGGTACTTGGCCGCGCAGTAGCCGAGGTCGCGGGTGTACTCCATGTCGACCGGGATGGGGTCGGCGCAGCGCAGCTCGTAGCCCACGTCCTTGGCCACGATCGTCGTCTTGATGCCGAGCTCGGCCAGGCGCTCGCGCACCTTCACCTTGAGGATCTGGCCGATGTCGATCTCGGCGATGCGCACGTGACCGTGCTCGTCGCGCTCCACGTCCTCGAGCTCGTCGAGCTCGGCGGGGTCGAGGCTCAGCACCACGCCTTCGGCGATCACCGCCACCCCGTCACGACGCCCGGCGCAGCGGCGCTTGATGATGCTGCCCACGAGGGTGTCGACCAGCTCGGACAGGCGGATGTGGTCGCCGAACTCCTCGGGGATCAACGTGATGGTCGCCCCCGCGGCCTTGCCGATGCCGAGGGCGAGGTGGCCGGCCTTCCGCCCCATCGCGATGACGAAGTACCAGCGGCCGGTCGTCTTGGCGTCGACCATCAGGTTGGTGACGACCTGCACGCCGTAGTGGCGGGCGGTCTGGAACCCGAAGGTGTCGACCCACGGGGGCAGGTCGAGGTCGTTGTCGATGGTCTTCGGGGCATGGACCACCTGCAGACGGCCCTCGGAGCGCTCCGCCAGGCGCATGGCCGAGTAGGCGGTGTCGTCGCCGCCGATGGTGATCAGGTGGGTGACGCCGAGCCGCCCGAGCGAGTCGATGCACGCGTCCAGCAGGGCGGGGTCCTTGGTGGGGTTGGCCCGGGCGGTGCCGAGGATCGAGCCGCCCCGGAAGTGGATGCGGCTCACCGAGTCGGCGGTGAGCTCCATGACCTGGTCGGTGTCGCCGGCCATCAGGTGCTCGAAGCCGTCGCGGATGCCGAGCACCGGTACGCCGGCGAGCTCGGCCCGGATCGTGGCCGCTCCGATCACGCTGTTGATCCCCGGCGCCGGTCCGCCCCCGACGAGGATCCCGAGCTTGGCGTCGTTGGTCATGGCGAGTGCACCCCTGTCGTCGATCGCCCCAGCTTGCCCGGTCGGACCGGCCGGTGGGCCGCCGAACGGTGAACGGCTCGTGAATCGGCCCGTCCCCGGCCCGACCGCCTCGGCGCCCGGCGCGCCCGGCGAGCGCCTCGCCGCGCCCGCCCGGATGTCGACCTCCGCCTCACGGTCGCTCCGTCCCGATGGTCGGTCGGTCGACCGTGATGGTCCCTCGGTCGGCGCTCCCGGGTCGGTCGAATCGCCGCCCGCCTGGCGGGAGGGGTCACGGTCGGTCGGCGGGCGGCACGTCCGGCCCCGGTGCCCCCTCGGCGCCGCCTGGCCAGCGGGCCAGGCCGTAGAGCACTGCGCCGAGGGCGAGCAGGGCGGCCAGCCGCGCCAGCAGCGGCCAGCCACCCCGCACGAGGGCGTCGA
>CAZYPY010000003.1:28206-32864 GCA_964649545.1 uncultured Microthrixaceae bacterium
AGCAGGGCGGCCAGCCGCGCCAGCAGCGGCCAGCCACCCCGCACGAGGGCGTCGACCCACAGGGCCCCGCAGCCGAGCGCGCCGAGCACGGGCAGCGGCGTGGGGGTGCGGAACGGGCGGCGGCCGCCGGGATCGACGTCGTCCAGGGCGGGGTGCGGCGACCGGCGCAGCACGAGCACCACGACGTTGACCGTGGTGAACACGCCGAGCAGGAGCACGACGGTCGTCCCCGCGAGCACCCGGACCCCACCGGTGACGGCGAGCGTCGCGACCACGGCCGCGACCCCGACGATGGCTAGGTCCGGGGTGCCCCGCCGGCTGACGTGCCCGAGGCGGCGGGGGATCGACCCGTCCTCGGCCAGCCCGTAGACCTGGCGGGAGGCCGTGGTGAGCGCGATGAGCGCGGTGTTGGTCACCGCGAACACCGCGATGGCCGAGAACAGGCCGGGGGGCACGGGGCCGAACTCGAGCACCTCGAGCAGGGGGTTGCCCGAGCCCCGGAGCCGGGGCGGGTCGACCAGCAGGCCCACCGACAGGGTGACGCCCAGGTACAGGGCGCCCACCACCCCGAGGCCGCCCAGGAGGGCGACCGGGAAGGATCGGCGCGGGTCACGCACCTCCTCGGACAGGTGAACCAGGTCCTCGAAGCCGAGGTACGCGAAGAACGCGAGCGCAGCCGCGCCCAGCAACGCGGTGGCGCCCCAGTCGCCACCCGCGTCGGTCAGGTTGCCCACGTGCCCGTCGCCGCCGGCGACGCCGACCACGCCGGCGGTGATCACGAGCACGAGGCCCGTCACCTCGATGGCGGTCATGGTGACGGTGGCGATCGCCGACTCCCGGACCCCGACCCAGACCACCACGGACAGCACCGTGACGAGGGCGACGGCGATCGTCGACGCGGACACGTCGACGTACTCGCCCAGGTACTCCGTGCCCACCGCGAGCGACACCGCGGCCGCGGTCGAGATCGCCGAGGCGGTGACGACGAAGCCGACCAGGAAGGTCAGGGCGGGGCGACCGAAGGCCAGCTGCACGTAGTGGGCGGAGCCGCCGGCGTGGGGATGGGCGCACACCAGCTCGGCGTACGAGAGGGCGGTCAGCGACGCCATGGCGAAGGCGACGAGGAAGGGCGCCCAGAGGAGCCCGCCGAGGTCGTCGGCCACCTCGCCGACCAACACGTAGATGCCGGCGCCCAGGATGTCGCCCACCACGAGCAGCGTGAGGGTGGCGGTGCCCAGCGTGGCGTTGAGGTGGCGAGGCGCCCCGTCGCCCGGGCCTCCGGGGCGGCGCGGCCTCATGGTCTCGGGGCGGGCACGGCCGGCCCCGCCGCGGTCGCCGCGGCCGACCCCGCCACGGCCGGTGCCGGCCGAGGTCGCCGGCTGGTCCCGCGAGGTCTGCGCATCGACTCGCCTCTCCTGCGCCCGCGTTCGGAGGGCCCGAGCGTAGGTCGCGGTGGCCTGGTCCCTCGCCGCATCGGGACCTTCGCCCCTTCCCCGCCCGTCGTCGCCGGCGCGAGATGGGGACCATGGGGGAACCGACCACGGACGCAGGGGCACGAGCCGAACGAGGCTGGTCGCCGTGGGACCTGCTGCGCCGCCGCGTCGACCACGAGGTGTGCGCCGACATCGACCAGCGCGATCCCGAGGCCATCGAGCGCCTCCAGCCCCTGATCGGCGCGTGGCTGCGCTGGTTCGACCCCGAGGTGCAGGCCTTCGACAAGGTGCCCGAGGCGGGGCCCTTCCTGGTGGTCGGCAACCACTCCGGGGGCGTCTACATGCCCGACTACTGGGCGTTCCTGCACCGGTGGGTGGCGGAGCGGGGACCCGACGCGCCGCTGTACAGCATGGCCTTCGACTTCCTGTTCGGCATCCCGGGCGCGGCGACGCTGGCCCGCAAGCTCGGCTCGGTGCCCGGGAGCCACGAGCACGCGGACTGCCTCCTCGAGCGCGGCCACCCCGTGATCGTCTACCCGGGCGGCGACGAGGAGGACTACCGCCCGTGGACCGAGCGTCACCGGATCGAGCTGCGGGGCCGCACCGGCTTCGTGCGCCTCGCGCTGCGCCACGGGGTGCCGGTCGTCCCCCTCGTGGCCCACGGCAGCCACGACGCCATCGTCGTGCTCACCCGGGGCGAGACCCTCGCCAAGCGCCTCGGGTTCGACCGCCTGCGCATCAACGTGATGCCGGTGGTGGCCGGGCCGCCGTGGGGTGTCGCCCCCGTCCAGCTGCCGACCTGGCCGCTGCCCGCCAAGGTGACCGCCCGGGTGGGTGACCCCCTCGACTGGCGCCACCTCGGTCCGGCTGCCGCGGAGGACCCCACCGTCGTGCAGGCCTGCTACGACGAGACCGTCGCCCGCATGCAGGCCGACCTCGACGACCTGCACGCCCGGCTGCCCCACCCCGTCGCCACCCGGGTGACGACCGCCCTCGGCCTCGACCGGCTCGTCGGCAGCGGCCCGCTCCCCGGTTCGGGCCGCCATCGGTCCGGATAGCGGTGGGCCCCGCTCCTCGGCCGGGTGCCGATGATCTCGATCGCTCGAGGCCGGGATCGGCGACGTGTCCTGGACTCGCCCGACTCGGGGACCGGCCCGCCCCCTCGCTAGCGTCTCGACCGTGTCCAGGACCCGCACCGTGCGCCGAGGCGTCGCCGCCGTCGTGGTCGTGGTCGGCGCGCTGCTCGCGTCGGCTGCGCCTGCGTGGGCGGCGTCACCCCCCGGCCGCTAGGCCGGCGGCTACGGCTCGACGGCCGGCTACGTCAGCGCCGGCGCCAACCGCTTCGAGGCGGGTAGTGCCGGCGACGGGTCGAAGGTGTGGTGGTGGGTGCCGACTGGGCCGCCCTCGACGCGAGCATCGACGGGCAGCGCACCATCACCCACGACCTCGGGACCTGGAGCGACGGGGTGCCCGTGCTCGCGCCGACAGTGCTCGCTTCGGACGTCCCGAACCCGCCCGGCGCCCCGGGGGCCACGGCGTCGGCCGGCATGGGCCAGGTGCAGGTGGACTGGACGCCGCCGGCGCAGGACGGCGGCAGGGCCGTGACGGGCTACCGGGTCCAGCGCGACGGGGAGACCATCGCGACGGCGCCTGCCGGCGCACGCACCGCCACGGACACCCCGGTCGACTGCGGACGCCACGAGTACCGGGTGGCCGCGGCCAACTCGGTGGGCGAGGGTCCGCCGTCGGCGATCGCCGTGGCGGTGGTGCCCTGCCGGTCCGACGCCGAGATCGCCGCCTCCCGCACGGCGCCGTTCATCGGCGACGGAGTGTACCTCGATGCCCCGCCCGAGCGCAACTCGCGGTGGCCCCCGTGCGCAAGCGCGCCTCCGTGGTGTTCCCCGTCCGGGTCGCCACGACGGCGAGGTCGCCGACTCGTTCCGGGTCGGGGCGAACCTGTCCGGGGCCTCCTCGGGCTTCGGGGTCCGCATCACCAGTGCGGGCCAGGACGTCACCGCCGACGTGCTGGCGGGCACCTACGTGATCGACGACCTGGCCGCCGGCGACGCCGTGACGCTGAAGGTGAAGGTGACCGCGTACGGGCGGTCGACCTGGGGCGCCAGCCGCAAGGTCGACGTGACGGTCGCCTCCACCGCGACCCCCACGCTGACCGACGTGGTGCGGGCGCGCGCCGTGCGGCACTGACGGCGGGCGCCGCCCCGCCGGCCCCGGTCAGCCGTCGGCGTCGACGGCGCGCAGGGACTCGCCGTCGCTGAACGCGACGCGCCCGTCGGCGAGCGCTGCCGTGCCCATCGCACAGGGCTCGGCCAGCACGGCGGTGCGTTCGGCGGTGCCGTCGGCCCGCAGCACGATCCGCTCGAGGGTCCGCGAGAGGTACCCGCAGACCACCAGCGCGTCGTCGGACAGCGCGGCCAGGCCCGAGGGTGCCATCTCCGCCCGCTGGGCGAGGGCGGGCTCGGCGCCGGGCTGGTCGCCGCGCACCAGCCGCTCGGGATCGTCCCGGGTGGCGTTGTCGAACACCCAGAGCGCTCCTGCGGGCGAGAACGCGAACGCGAACGGGTTCGTGTAGCCCGACGACAGGACCTCCGGTGTCTGTCTCCCGCGGCCGTCGGGGTCGAGCCGCAGCAGCTTGCCGTTCGGGGTGGTGGGATCGCCGGCCGCGCCGGGGTCCTGGAGGTCGCCGACGCCGAGCACGAGCGAGCCGTCGGGGGCGACGAGCAGGTGTCCGCCGTTGCCGAGCTCGGTCGACGGCGGGCCCCGCCACACGATCCGTTCCGGCCCGGGCGCCACCTGCCCGACCAGCAGGCGGCCGTCGGTCGCGGTCCAGGCCGCGAAGGTCCGGTCCGAGTCGTCGACGGCGAGGCCGAGCAGGCCGCGCTGTCCCTCGGCGCCGACCGCCACCGAGGCGAGCTCGGTCACCTCGCCGTCGGCGTCCACCTCGTACACGACGCCGGTGAGGCGGACCCCGTAGCGCAGCCCGCCGTCGGGGAGCGGGGCGAGGGCCGCGACCTCGCCGATGTCCGCCACGAGGACGTCGCCCGCGGGCGGACCGTCGTCGCCGCAGCCGGTCACGAGCACGACGCCGACGAGGACGGAGGCGAGGGCGGCCCAGTGGACGCTCGTCGCCGGACGCCCGCCACCGTGACCGGTGGGCCGGGCGTCGCTCGATGAGCGGGGGTCGGGCACCGGGCCCACCCTAGGGAG
>CAZYPY010000003.1:32964-65833 GCA_964649545.1 uncultured Microthrixaceae bacterium
TGGGCCGGGCGTCGCTCGATGAGCGGGGGTCGGGCACCGGGCCCACCCTAGGGAGCCGGGCCACCGGCTGGGCCGCGCCCTCCCCGAACGGGATCGAGTGCACCCCGGCGGGTCGCTCGGCCCACCGTCCTGGTAGGACGGGGGGATGCTCGAGGTCGGGATCCACCTGCCGCAGTACGGCCGGGTCGCCGGGGCCGCCGCGATCGCGCGGGCGGCCCGGTTCGCCGAGGAGCGGGGCTTCGCCGGCCTCTGGGTGAGCGACCACCTGGTCCAGCCCGCCGATCAGGGCTATCCGTCGCCGTACCTGTTCGACCCGATGATCACGCTCACGTGGGCGGCGGCGGTCACGTCCGAGATCGGCCTCGGCACCAGCGTGCTGGTGGCGCCGCAGCACCACCCGCTCGAGCTGGCCAACCAGCTCGCGAGCCTCGACAACCTGTCGGGCGGGCGCCTGACGGTCGGCGTCGGCGTGGGCTGGTCGGCGGGGGAGTACGCCGCCCTGGGCTACGACTTCGGTGACCGGGGCGACCGCCTCGATGAGCTGCTCGACCTGTGGCGGGTGGTGTGGCGGGACGACCCGGCGTCGTTCCACGGCCGCTTCACGAGCTTCGACGATCTGCGGGTGCTGCCGAAGCCGGGCCACGACATCCCGATCTGGGTGGGCGGTTCCGGTCCCCGAGCCCGGCGGCGCGCGGTCGAGAAGGGCGACGGCTTCCACCTCATCGGCCTCGACCCCGACGAGGTACGGGCGCCGATCGAGGCGCTGCGGGCCGAGCGCCCCGAGCCCGGGTTCCGGATCTCGCTGCGCACCGGCTGGGACCCGCAGGGGATGGAGCACGACCGCATCCGTGACGAGCGCGAGCGCTACGAGGCGGCGGGCGTCAGCTACGTCGTCGCCGCCCCGTGGCGCAACGACCTCGACGAGTGGCTCCGCTCGATGGAGCAGCTCGCCGACCTCGTCGGCCTCGAGCCCCGCTGACGGCCGGGCTCCACGACCGACGCGCGACGAGTCGAACGGGATCGCCACGGGGTGGGGCGCGGGTCGGCGATGATGGGCGGGTGAGCATGGTGACGAGTGACCTCTCGGAACTGCACGAGTTCGAGTGCCCGCGGTGCCACGAGGCGGTGGCGGCCCGCTTCTACGGTCCGTGCGGCGCCTGCCGGGACGATCTGCGGGCCAACCTCGGCGGCGAGAAGCGGGTCGTCGAGAAGGTGCTCTACGAGACCAAGATGAACGTCACGCCCAACCACGTCGCGACCAAGGACTGACCCGGCGTCCGTTCCGCGCGTGCCTGATCCCGCCGTGCCCCGCACCGACGCCACGGACGCGCTCGCCCCCCGGGCGGCCCAGCACGAGCCGCTGCCAGCCGACGCCGCCGCCCTCTGGAGGAACTTCTGCGTGTGGCCCGACCGCACCTTCTTCCCCAAGTTCCTGGGCTTCCGGGTGGAGGAGCTCCGCCAGGACTACTGCCGCCTCCGCCTGCCCTACCGCGCCGAGCACGAGCAGCCCGCGGGCCCGGTCCACGGCGGCGCCATCGCCTCGCTGATCGACACGGTGGTCGTGCCCGCGGTGGGCTGGCCGTTCCCGGCCGTCCCGCAGATGCTGACCCTGACCATGAACGTCGAATACCGCGCCGCCCTGATCCGAACCGACGCGGTGGCCGAGGGGTGGGTCACCCAGCGAGGCAACTCGATCGTGTTCGCCGAGGCCGAGGTACGTGCCGCCGACGACGCCCGGGTGGTGGCCAACGGGCGTCTCGTCTACAAGGTGCGGCCGGCACCGGCGGCGTGACCCCCGATCCTGGCCAACTCGACGCAATAGCTGTCCGAAACCGACTGCTATTGCGTCGAGAACGAGGGGGGTGGGCGGGGGTGCGCCCCGCGCCTACCGTGGGTACGTGAGCGTGGACGCAGGGACGACGGCATCGCCGGCCGCGGGGATGACGCCCGACGAGGCGCTCGCCGCCATCTTCTTCACCGACGCCGGCCTCGACGACCCGGTGCCCTACTACCACCACCTGCGTGAGACCGCCCCGGTCCACCACAGCGGCACCGGGGCCATCTTCCTGACCCGATACGAGGACTGCCGCGAGGTCCTGCGGGACAACCGCTTCGGCAAGTCCAACCGCGAGGGCGACAGCCTCGTCCCGAGCAGCGACCCCGCCGTCGCCGAGTTCCGCAAGGACCTCCTGCGCCGCCGTGGGCCCGACCGGCCCATGTCGATGCTGTTCCTGAACCCGCCGGCCCACACCCGCCAGCGGGGGCTCGTGTCGCGGGCCTTCACCCCCAAGCGGGTGGAGGAGATGCGGTCGCGCATCCGCACCCTGGCGGACGGCGTGGTCGACCGCTTCGTCGAGCAGGGCGGCGGCGACCTCCTCGAGGCGGTCGGCTTCCCGCTGCCGGTGGCGGTCATCGGCGCGATGGTCGGCGTGCCCGAGGCCGATTGGCCGCGCTTTCGCAGCCTGATCACCGCGGCCGCGGCCGGCATCGAGGCCGGCGCCACGGTCGACGAGCTCCAGGCCGCGGAGAAGGCCAACGCCGAGGTCTACGGCTACTTCCAGCAGCTGGTGGCCGAGCGGCGGGCCCGGCCCCGCGACGACCTGCTCACCGACCTGCTGGCGGTCAACGACGCCGGCGACCGCCTGAGCGAGCCCGAGGTGATCGTCGTGGCCATGCTGCTCTTCGCCGCCGGCTTCGAGACCACGACCAACCTCATCGGCAACGGCATGGGCGCGCTGCTGCGCAACCCCGAGGGCATGGCCCGGCTGTGGGCGGAGCCCTCGTTGATGCCCAGCGCGGTCGAGGAGATGCTCCGCTGGGACTCGCCCGTGCAGCTCGACGTGCGCACCGCGCTCGAGCCTGCCGACCTCGCCGGCGAGCCCGTGCCCGAGGGCCAGAGCGTCGTGACCCTCCTGGGCGCCGCCAACCGGGACCCCGACCACTTCACCGACCCCGACCGCTTCGATGTGGCCCGCGACGAGGGCCCTCCCATGAGCTTCGCCTCGGGCATCCACTACTGCCTCGGCGCCAACCTCTCCCGGGCCGAGGGCCAGGAGGTCTTCGCCGCGCTCGTCGAGCGGTGCCGCACGATCGAACTCGACGGCCCCCTCGTCCGCCGCCACCGCATGACCCTGCGCGGCTACCAGGCCGTGCCCCTGCGGGTCACCCCCCGCTGACGGCGTGGCGCTCCTCGGCGCGTCCTTCACGCTCCCTCCGGAACCGGATCGCCCGATCTGACTCCCGGGATGGCCGGCGGCCACCGCATCTGGTAGCCGGAACGCGACGTCCGACGTCGCGAATCCGTGACCGGAACGGACGGTGGGGCGAGCTGCCGGGCGAGCCCGGGGTCAGGCCGTGCGGGCGCCGCAGTTGGGGCAGAAGTGGGCGTGGGTGGGCAGGGGGCAGCCGCAGTCGTCGCAGGCGGCCATGGGCGGGCGGTCCGGGGGCGGGCCCGTGGGCAGTTCGGGGTCGTGCTGAGGGCCGACCGACGGGTGTGCCGGTCGGGTGGTCGGCGGCGGCGGGGCGGGGGTGGCGGGCGCGGGCGGCGCCGGGATCGTGGGGTCGGGGGGACTGCCGCCGGCCACGTCGATGGGACGCAGGTAGGAGGAGAACGCCGCGAGCCGGGCGGCGTACTCCTCGTGGGCGATCTCGCCGGCGCGGTAGCGCTCCGTCCACCCGGCCATCTCCTCGGCCTTGGCCGCCTGGTCGCGCGTGAGCGCCCGGCCCTGGGTGCAGACCGGGCAGAGCAGGAAGTGCTTGGTCGAGTAGGGGATCAGCGGGATGAAGAACAGCGAGAACCACCGCGTCGACGAGACGTGGCGCAGGTAGTTCTCGTTGCCGCAGTTCGGGCAGTGGGCCGGGAGGACGGGGCCACGGTCCTTGGGCCGCCCGCCGCCGAACCCGAAGATGATCACGCGACCCGCTCCGGTGGGCCCGAGTGGGGTGTCCGGGCCGCCCGGGTGGAGCGGGGCGATCGGCGGGCGGGCACGGCGTGAGTCTCGCGCGGCGGGGCGGGTCGCCGTCCCGCTCGGCGCCGGCCACCGGCGCGGAGGTCGGGGGGCGTTGCGGCGTGGCTGGGTCAGACCGGGCGCAGGAGCACCACCGGAATGACCCGGTCGGTCTTCTCCTCGTACTCGGCGAAGCCGGGGTAGCGCTCCTTCTGGACCTCCCAGATGACGTCGCGGGCGTCGCCCTGCAGCACCTCGGCGGTGACCGCCAAGCGGTCGACGCCGGACCCGCCGGCGATCTCGATGGAGGCGTCGGGGTTGGCCACGAGGTTGTGGTACCAGTCGGGGTTGTCCGGGGCGCCGGCTTTGGAGGCGAACACGGCGTAGCCGCCGTCGACCGCCTGGTACATCATCGGCGCGAGGCGCTCCTGGCCCGTCTTGGCGCCCGTGCTGTGCAGGATCAGCATCGGGGCATCCTCGAAGTTGCCGCCGACGTGACCGCCGTTGGCGCGGAACTCGTCGATGATCTGGGCGTTCCAGTCGGCGTACTCGGACATGGGGGGTACCTCGCAAGGGTGGGCTTCGACGACGGAGACGGTCCTACCCGCCTGGATCGTGGGGGGATCGACCCAGAGGCGGGTAGGACGCCGACCTGAACGTGTGACTGGCCGGTCCTATTCCTTGCGGAGCGAAGTTCTCGCGGTCAGTCGGCGCTTTCGCGGTGCGGTCGGCGATCAGGCCGGGTTGCCCGCCGCCGCGTGGCGAAGGATCGACGCCACCGCGGCATCGACGTCGGCCTCGGTGGTGGCCTGGCTCGACAGCGACAGGCGCAGGAGCCGCCGGCCCTGCCAGTCGGTGGTGGCCAGCCAGGCGGTGCCCTCGGCCTGGACCGCGGCGGCGATGGCGCCGTTGCGGTCGTCGTCGCCGAAGTCGACCAGCACCATGTTCAGCACGACGTCGTTGGCGATGCGGGCGCCGCCGTCCGCCAGCTGGTCGGCGAAGCGCCGGGCCATCGCGCAGAGCTGGTCGACCACGCCGGCCACGCCCTCCCGCCCCAGTTGACGCAGCAGCGCCCACACGGTGAGGCCCTTGGCCCGGCGGGACGACTCGAGGGTGAAGTCGGACATGGCCAGCGCCGTGGTGCCCGACCCGGTGAGGTAGGGGGCCGAGTAGCGGACCGCGGCGGCGTGGACCTCGGGCCGGGAGCAGATGGCGAAGCCCGAGTCGTAGGGGACGTTGAGCCACTTGTGGCCGTCGCAGCCCCACGAGTCGGCGAGCTCGATGCCGTCGACGAGGTGACGGGTGCGGGGGCTGGCCGCGGCCCACAGCCCGAACGCGCCGTCGACGTGCACCCAGGCACCGCGGTCGTGGGCGACCGCGATGGCCTCCCGGAAGGGGTCGCAGGCGCCGGTGTTCACGTTGCCGGCCTGGAGGCAGACGATGGTCGGGCCCGGCGGGTGCGCGGCCAGGGTCTCGGCGAGGGCGTCCGCGCGGATCGCCCCGTTGGCGTCGACGTCGACCGGCTCCAGGGCCTTCGTCCCGAACCCGAGCAGGCGCAGGGCGCGGTCGATGGTGGCGTGGCGCTCGGCCCCGGCGACGATCCGCACCCGGGGTGCGCCGGCGAGCCCATCGGCCTCCACGTCCCAGCCCGCCTCGGCCAACACGTGGTGCCGGCCCGCCGACAGCCCCACGGTGTTGGCCTCCTGGCCACCGGTGACGAACCCGACCGACGCGGTGGCGGGCAGGCCGAGCAGGTCCTTCAGCCAGCCGCCCGCGACCTCCTCGGCGGCCTGGCCCGCCGGGGTGAGCACGCCGTTGTAGGCGCACTGGTCCCACCCGGCGACCACCATGTCCGCCGCCACGCCCATCGGGAACGACCCCCCGATCACGAACCCGAAGAAGCGCCCGCCGGCGGTGTGCACGAGCCCGGGCGTGGCGGTGGCGACCAGCTCGTCCAGCACCTGGTCGGCGGGCAGGGAGGCGTCGGGCAGCGGGACGGCGAACGCCTCCCTCAGCTCGTCGAGGGTGGCGGGCGCGGTGACAGGGAGGTCGTCCACCCGGTTGCGATAGTCGGCCGCGACCTCGGCGGCACGGGCGAACAGGGCGTCGACGTCGTCGCTCATCCCGCGAGACTGCCCCATCGACGGGCACCGAGCTCGCCCATCGGCGACGGGAGCGTCACCGCCGGATCGCACCGGCAAGACGACCCCGCCTTCGACGCCGGCGGCGAGTTCGAGCTGAAGCAGGCGTCCCGCGTCCCGGCCCCTGTTCGCCGCGCGCTGACTCCGGGGCGCCGCTCCCGGCCGGCGGGCATGATGGGCGCGGTGCCCGAGGACCCGCCGTTCGACCTGGCCGAGACCGACCGGCTGCTGAGCACGACTCGCAGCGTCCGGCGCCGTCTCGACCTCGACCGTCCGGTGGACCTCGACGTGGTGCTCGACTGCCTGCGGCTGGCCACGCAGGCCCCGACCGGGAGCAACCGACAGGATTGGCGCTGGATGGTCGTCACCGACCCGGACAAGAAGGCCGAGATCGCCCGGTGCTACGCCGAGAACGGCACCGGCTACCTGACCCGGGCGGCCCGCGAGGCGACCGACGAGCAGACCCGGCGGGTCTACGAGGGTGCGCTGGCCTTCACCGAGGTGCTCCACCGGGTGCCGGTGCTCGTCATCCCGTGCATCGAGGGCCGCTACGAGGGTGCGCCCCACGGTGCGGTCGCATCGGCCTACGGGTCGATCCTCCCCGCGGCGTGGAGCTTCCTGCTGGCCCTGCGGGCGCGAGGCCTCGGCTCGGTGTGGACGACGCTGCACCTGTTCCAGGAGCGGGAGGTCGCCGAACTGCTCGGCATCCCCGAGACGGTCACCCAGGCCGCGCTGTTCCCGGTGGCCCACACCGTCGGCACCGACTTCCGGCCCGCCGCCCGCCGCCCGGTCGAGGAGGTCACCTTCGTCGACACCTGGGGTACGCCTCCCTGAGCGGCGGAGCGTTGGGGTCGTCGAACGCCCGCCGCGTAGCGTCGGGCGGTAAGGGGGGCGACGGACGCCGCCGTGACGAGAAGACGAGGACGTGACGTGGCCGAGGCCCTGATCATCGACGCCGCCCGGACCCCGCGGGGGATCGGCAAGCAGGGGAAGGGTGCGCTGGCCCACCTCCACCCGCAGCACCTGGCCCGCACTGTGCTCGAGGCGCTCGTCGAGCGCAACGACTTCGACACCGCCGACGTGGACGACGTCATCTGGGGTACGAGCTCGCAGGTGTGCGAGCAGTCGGGCGACCTCGGGCGCATGGCCGCCCTCGACGCCGGCTACGACATCACCGCCAGCGGCGCCACCCTCGACCGCTTCTGCGGGTCGGGCATCACCAGCGCCAACTACGGCGCCCACGCGGTGATGGCGGGCATGGAGGACCTCGTGGTCACCGGCGGCACCGAGATGATGTCGCTGCCCAAGAAGGGCCTCCTGCCCATAGGCGCCAACAACCTGCATCTCCAGGCCATCCACCCGCAGTCCCACCAGGGCGTGTGCGCCGACGCCATCGCCAGCCAGGAGGGCATCCCGCGCGAGGCGCTCGACGCCCTCGCCGCGGAGTCGCAGCGTCGGGCTGCGGTGGCCATCGCCGAGGGTCGCTTCGACAAGAGCCTCGTCCCGGTCCTGAACCTCGACGGCACGGTGGCCCTCGACCACGAGGAATTTCCCCGGCCGCAGACCACGGTCGAGTCGCTCGCCCAGCTCCCGCCCAGCTTCCCGGCCGTGGCCGACTACCGCCACACCGAGGACAGCCTCACCTTCCGGGAGTTGATCAACCAGAAGTACCCCGACCTCGTGATCGAGCACGTCCACCACGCCGGCAACTCGTCGGGCGTGGTCGACGGCGCCGCTGCGCTGCTCATCGCCAGCGACGGCTACGCCAAGGCCCACGGCCTCACCCCGCGGGCGCGCGTCGTGGCCACCGCCAACATGGGCGACGACCCGACCCTGATGCTCAACGCCCCGGTGCCCGCCGCCCGCAAGGTGCTGGCCAAGGCGGGCATGACCCTCGACGACATCGACCTGCTCGAGGTCAACGAGGCCTTCGCCGTGGTGGTCGAGAAGTTCCTCCGCGACCTCGACGTCGACCGCGAGAAGGTGAACGTCAACGGCGGCGCGATGGCCCTCGGCCACCCGATCGGCGCCACCGGCGCCATCCTCATCGGCACGGTGCTCGACGAGCTCGAGCGCCGGGATCAGCAGGTCGGCCTGGTGACCATGTGCGCCGGCGGCGGCATGGCCCCCGCCATCATCGTCGAGCGCGTGTAGGAGCGTCCGCCCCGACTCAGCCGTCGAGGGGGAGATCGCTCCGAATGACCTCGACGTCGAGCCCGCGCGCGTCGGCGTCGGCCAGCGCGGCGGCGAGAAGGCCGCCGGGGGCCGGGTCGAGGGCAACGGTGCGCTCGGCCAGGGCGGTGGCGATGAGCAGGCGACCGCGTTCGGCGGCCTCGGACCAGGGCGCCGTCGGCGGGTACGGCGTGACCAGGCACAGGTGGCCGGCGTGGATGGCCCGCCGCGCCTCGGGACGGCGGAGCTGGGGGACGAGGGCCTCGGCCAGGAGGCCGATCACCGCGCCGCCCGCCTCGAGGGTCGCTTCCGTGGCGGCGGCGTCGACGCCGGCCCCGGTGCCGGCGGTGAGCACGGTCGCGCCGTCGGCCGCGGCCTCGGCGGCGAGGGCGCGGGCTTCGGCCAGCACCGCTTCGCCGGCGTCGCGCTCGGCCACGACGGCGACGGCGGGCTCGTTCAGCAGTTCGACCGGGCCGGCGGCGTGCAGGACGGGTGGGGCCTGGTCGGCGAGGCGCCCGCGCAGGTGGGCGGGGTAGCGGTGGTCGAAGGCCGAGAGAAGGGTGAGGCCGGAGCGCTCGACGTCCTCGAGGGCGAAGGCGAACGCGGTGGCGCGGTCGAGCAGGCTGCGGACCCGGTCGGCCTCGGGCTGGTCGGCCGGCACGTCGGTGAGCAGGGTGGCCGGGTCGCCCCCGACCTGGTCGACCAGGCGCCAGAACTCGCGGGCCTTGAGGGGCGGGGGGCCCTCGGCCACGAGCCGGCTGGTGAGGAGCAGGGTCGCCAGGGTGGCGTCGTCGAGCCGGCTCACGGCCGGCCTCGCCGTCCGCGCTGGGACTCGGCGCAGGTCGCAGGGCGGCACCGGGCGCTCACGCCGACCGGTCCGCCCGTGGCGGTGATCCGGGTCATCCGTCGCCGCCCGCTTTGGCCAGCGCGAACGGGTACACGGGCCCCGACCCTGCCTCGAGGAGGGCGGCGCCCGCGACGGTGAGGGTCCACCGGGAGTCGACCACGTCGTCCAGCAGCAGCACCGGCCCCGACCGCACATCGGCCGCCGCGGCGTAGGCGCCCCAGAGGTTGGCCACCTGCTGGGCGCTGTTGTGCATCCGCCCCTGCGGCTCGATGGCCCGGGTCAGTTGGAGCGACTCGACGAAGGGCAGACCGAGGCGCTCGGCGAGCTGGGCGGCGAAGGCCGCGAGTCGCGCCGCCGCCGGCCCCTCGGCCGGCACGATCGTGACCCAGGTGGGCGCCGGATCCGGCGCCCACCGCTCGGTGATGGCCTGCACCGCCCCACCCACGAGGCGGTCGTCGTAGGGCTCGCCGGCGACCCGGGCCGCTCGGACCAGCTCGCCCCAGCCGCCGTCGCCGAGCACGGACAGCGCCCGACCATCCTGTAGGCGCAGCGCGGCGGGGATGTTGCCGTGCACCTGCTCGACGTCGCGCGGCCACTGGCGGCGAGGCTCGATCGAGAGCGGTGACCCCCGCAGGAACGTGCGGGCGGCCTCCACGAGCTCGGGCTCGAAGGCCGGCGTCGGGAGGGGGTCGCCGGCGGTGGCCCGGCAGACCGAGCAGCGCCCGCAGTCGACCGCCGAGCCGGTGGCGTCGTCGAGCTGCGCCCGCAGGAAGCGCATGAGGCAGGTGCCGTCGGTGCCGTAGCGGACCATGGCCGCCTGCTCGGCGCGACGCTCGGCCGTGACCCGCTCGACCCGCTCCTCGTCGTAGGCCCACGGCGCCAGGGTGCGCTGCCACGCCGAGCCGTCGCGCTCGACCGCCCCTTCGGCGTCGAGGATCTTGAGCATGGCCTCGAGCCGCGACCGGCGGACGTTCACCTCGGCCTCGATCTCGGTGATCTTGACCGGCCCGCCGGCCGCCTCGAGCAGCGCGATGACCTGCTCGGCCTGTTCGCGGGGTGGGAACGCGTTGCGGATGAAGTAGTCCTGGATGTCGCGGTCCTCGTGGCCGCGGAGCAGGACGACCCGGGCACGGTCGAGGGCGCGGCCGGCGCGGCCGACCTGTTGGTAGTAGGCGATGGGCGAGCCGGGGCCCTGGTAGTGCACGACGAAGCCGAGGTCGGGCTTGTCGTAGCCCATCCCCAGCGCGGAGGTGGCGACGAGGGCCTTCACCTCGTTGCGCCGAAGCGCCTCCTCGGCCAGGAGGCGCTCGCCCGGGTCGGTGGCGCCGGTGTAGGAGAGGACGGGGAGCCCCCGGCTGCGCAGCCACCCCGCCACCCGCTCGGCGTCGGCGATGGTGAGGCAGTAGACGATGCCGGTTCCGGCCATGGCGGGCACCTCGGTGGCCAGCCACGCCAGTCGGTCGGCCTGCGACGGCAGGTCGAGGACCTCGAGCTCGAGGCTGGCCCGGTCGAGCGGGCCCCGCAGCTCGACCGCGCCCTCGCCGAGCTGCTCCTCCACGTCGGCCACGACCCGGTCGTTGGCGGTGGCGGTGCACCCCAGCACGGGCACGCCGCGCGGCAGGCGGTCGAGCACCCGGGCCAGTCGGCGGTAGTCGGGCCGGAAGTCGTGGCCCCAGTCGCTGATGCAGTGGACCTCGTCGATCACGAGCAGGCCCGTGGTGGCCACGAGGTGGGGGAGCACCTTGGCCCGGAAGCGCGGGTTGTTGAGGCGCTCGGGGGAGATGAGCAGGATGTCGACCCCGTCGGCGAGGATCTCCTGCTCGACGACGTCCCAGTCGTCGGTGTTCGACGAGTTGAGCGACGCGGCCCGCAACCCGATGCGCTCGGCGGCCTCGATCTGGTTGCGCATCAGCGCCAGCAGTGGCGAGACGAGCAGGGTGGGGCCCCGACCGTCGTCTCGCAGCAGGCGGGTGGCGAGGAAGTAGACGGCGCTCTTGCCCCAGCCGGTGCGCTGGACGACGAGGACCCGCTGGCGGTGATCGACGAGGGCCTCGATGGCCTCGAGCTGGCCCTGGTGGAACGTGGCGTCGGGCCCGGCGAGGCGGTGCAGCAGCTCGGCGGCGCGGGCGGCGGTGGTGGCGGTCGAGCTGGGGGCGGGCGTGGGGGTGGCGGCGCTCATGGCGGCCCCTGGGTCGGCGGACGGGTACGAGGGGGAAGCTACGCCGGGGGTGAGACGGTCACGCCGGCGCGTCGGGATGCGGTACGGCGATCACGTCCAGGCCCTCGATGTCGGCGAAGTCGCCGGGGTTGACGGTGACCACCGGGAGGTCCTGGGCCACGGCCACCGCGGCGATGAGGGCGTCGTAGGCGCGGGCCCGGTGGGTCCGGCCGGTGGCGCGGAGGTCGGCGGCGACCTGGCCGAAGGCGCGGGCGGCGGCCGCGTCGAAGGGCAGAGGGTCGAAGTCCCGCTCGGCCTGCTGGAGGTGGGCCTGGCGGGCGGCCCGGGTGCGGTCGTCGGTGGCGACCAGCGGCCCGACGGAGAGCTCGGCGAGCGTCACCGCGCAGATGACCGGCTCGGGCGGCAGGACCGAGGGGTCCTCCAGGCGGCCGAGCAGGATCACCGTGCTGGTGTCGAGCAGCCCGACGTCGGGGCTGCTCACAACGAGGGGTCCAGCAGCTCGTCGACGTCGGATCGGAGGCGGGTGGGGTCGACCGCGGGGAGGTGGCGGCGCCGCTCGACCAGCGCGGCGGCGGAGAGCCGGGCCCCCGCGACCGGACGCAACTCGGCCACGGGCGTCCCGTCGCGGGTGACGGTGAGCGACTCGCCGGCGAGGACGCGGTCGACGACGCCGCCGCCGTGGTTGCGGAGCTCGCGGATCGTCACCCTCGCCATCCCTCCGATGGTATCACCGGTGAGACACTCTGGCCGGTCACCGCGCCGTGGTCCACGACGGACCCGCGGGCGGGCGGACTGCGGGCTCGAGCGCCGCGGACAGGGGTGCGTCCGGGGTGCGCAGGAGCGTCGGATCGTGGGCGAGGGCGTCGAGGACGACGTCGTCCACCGAGTCGTCCCGCTCGGCGTCGCCGCGGCGGCGCTCGACCGCGGCCGCCAGCGCCTCGACCAGTGCCGGGGTGGGGCGGGCCGGGTCCAGGTGGGCCTCGGCCGGGACGACGGCCAGGGTGCCGGTGTGGAGCCCGGCCACGAGTGGGCGGCCGGGGCGCAGGCCGGCGAGCCAGCCGGCCGGCCCCACGAGCGAACCGTCGTCGCCCGCGGCCGGGTGGGTGGGGAGCCCCAGCTCCGCTGCCGCCCGAGCCAGCTCGGGGCGCTCGTCCCAGCGGTGGTGCACGATTGTCTCGCCGCCGGCCAGCAGCGGCACGCGCGTGCGGCCCCGGGCCAGCACCGCGAGGTCGGCCCCGAGGTCGAGCATCCCCCGCTCGGCCTCGGAGGCCGTGAGCACGTGGGTCACCACGATGCCGTCGAGCAGGCTCGGGACGTGGGCGACGAGATCGTCACCGGTGCAGAAGAAGGCGAGCTCGTCGTCGACGACCCACGCCACGAGGTCCTGGAGGTCGTCGCGGTCGTAGCCCTCGGCGAGCAGCGGGTCGAAGTGGCCGGCCCGGGTCAGCACCACCCGGATGCGCTCAGCGGTCATGGGGCCGACCACGTCGAGCAGGGTGGCGACGAGACGGCCGAGCTCGGCCTCGAAGCGCGCCTCGAAGTCGTCGCCGACGACGGGGGACGGAGGAGCAGGCATTGGAGTGATGTATCTCAGAAAGCTATGAAAAGCAATGAAACAGCGCATGCGGCGGGCGCGCTCCTCAAGCCGAGCGGACCCGATCCCGATGGGGACGGTGATGGCGAGCGAGTTCGGGCGGGGGGCGTTGACCGAGTCGGGAGGCCCGGGGGCGGAGCCCCTCCTCCCGCCGGTACCGGCCCACACGCGGCCCGCGCGACCGCACCGGGTGCCCCGCCGGTCCCGGCCGGCCAACCCCTACACGTCGTTCGGCTTCGGCGTGGGCAAGGCGCTGATCGTGGGCGCCGTGGGCGTCGCGGTCCTCCTCGGCGTGGCCGCGCTCAACCGTCTGCCCGCCGGCCTGCAGGACGAGGTCGCCGAGGCGGTGGAGAGCTTCGGCCTGAACCTGCCCCGTCACGACGATCCGGCCCCCGGGGAGCCGGCCCTGCCCGGCGGGACGGTCCCCGTGGTCTCCTTGCCGCCGACGCCGACCGTGCCCGTCTGGGATCCCGACGACCTCACCGTGCCGACCGTGGTGGTGCCCGAGATCGACGTGCCGCCGCCGTCGATCCCCACCGTGCCCTGACCGGTCGGCCCGAACGCCCGTGGCCCTCCGGGTGGAACAGACTGCCGGCATGTGCGTGACCCGAGACCCGGCGCGCGGGGTGCGTCCTCGCCCGATGGCGGTGCTGGTGGCGGTCCTGGTGGTGGGCCTGGCCGTCGGCTTGGTCGCCTGCGGCGGGTCGACCGACGGCAACCCCGGCGAGCTGTTCCCCGACCGGCCGAACCAGTACCGGGAGGATCAGGAGCGGGCCCTCGGCGCTGCCGCCCGCCTCTCGGGCTACACCACGACGGTGACCGGCGTGGACTACGACGGCGCGGGCGAGGTCACCGTGTCGGTCCGCGTCGAGAACCGGGACGACGAGCCCCAGCCGGTGTCGTCGGGCGACTGGCGCCTGGTCTCGCCGGGGGGACACACCTACGAGCCGTCGGGGGCGACGCTGCCCGTCCAGGGCGAGGTGGGCGACACCCCGGTGACCGGCGACGTGGTGTTTCGCGTCGACGCCGTGGACTCCGAGTCGCAGGGCGACTTCTACGTGCTCTACAAGCCCGAGGCCCTCGATGCCGCCCAGGGCGTCTGGTCCTTCGCCGTGCCCGACGCCACCGCGCCGGCGTCCGCCCCCTGATCCGTCCGGTCCCCCGGAGGGATCAGGCCGACGCCTCGGCGGCGGCCTTGGCCGCGCCGACGTCGAGGGCGACGCCGGTCTCGCGCTCGGACACCGACCAGAGGGTGGCGATGGCCTTGTCGAGCCCGAGCCGGCGCAGCACGGGCTTGCGCACCGGCGGTCCGTTGCTCACGAAGAGCGGCCCGTAGAACTCGCCGCCCTTCGCCGAGGGGTCGGTCGCCGCCCGCAGCTGGGACCGGGCCCCGTCCGTCGCGCTCATGCCCGTGTACCGAGCGAGGGCGTGCCAGAAGGGTGCGGACGCGCCTCCGCCGCCCTCGGCCACGGTGTGGGACTGGAGGTCGGTGTTGGACAGACCGGGGTGGGCGGCGAGGCTGGCGGCGCGCACGCCCGCACGTTCGAACTGCTGCTGGAGTCCGAGCGCGAAGTGGAAGTTGGCCAGCTTGGCCCTGCCGTAGGCGCCCCAGGGCTTGTAGTGGCCCTCCAGGTTCACGTCGGAGGGGTCGACGGCGCGACCCATGTGGTGGGCCGTGCTCGTCACGGTCACCACCCGGGCGGCGTCGGCGCGAAGGAGGGGTTCCAGCAACTGGGCGGTGAAGGCCCAGTGGCCGAGGTGGTTGACGCCGAACTGCATCTCGAAGCCGTCCGCCGTGCGGCGTTCGGGCATGGCCATCAGACCGGCGTTGTTCACGAGGAGGTCGATCGTGAGGCGCGAGGCGCGAAGGCGGGCCGCGGCGTCGCGGACCGACTCCAGACTGGCGAGGTCGAGTTCCACGACCGTCAGGCGGGCGGTGGGGTGCTCGGTGAGGATCGTCTGCACCGCCGCCGCCGCTTTGGTCTGGTCCCTCGCCGCGATGACCACCTCGGCCCCGGCCCCGGCCAGCGCCCTGGCCGTGGCGAGCCCGAGGCCTCCGTTGCCTCCGGTGACCACCGCGGTGCGTCCGCTCAGGTCGGGGATGTCCTTCTCGGTCCAGGCCATGGTCGCCCTCCTCTGCCGACAGGGTGGCACGGGCGAGGTCGCCGGCGACCTCATCATCGGAAGGCGGCGGCCGATGGGGTGGGGCACCGGTCGCGTCCTGATGCACTTTCCGTGCTTTTCAACAACTGTGGGCAACGCTGTGGACGAGCGGGCCGCTCAGGTGGGTCCCGCACCGAGCAGCGAGCGGACCTCCGCACGCGCCGCGTCGAGGTCGGCGATGTCCCGTTCGACGGCGCCGCCCGACCGGCAGAAGACCAGACGAGCCCCTGAGACCTCGAGTCCCGTGCTGATCGCCAGGGCCTCGGCGTAGGTGGCGAGCTGGAGCCGGTACTCGGCGAGCTTGGCGTCGACGGCCGCTTCGCCGGCCACGGCGTCGGTCTTGTAGTCGACGATGACGAGGCCGTCAGGCGCCTCGTAGAGCAGGTCGACGTAGCCCTCGACGGCGCGGTCGCCGAGCGGGGCGGCCACGTAGGCCTCCCGCCACAGCCGGCCGCTGCCCACCGCGGCGCGCACGGCCTCGGACGCGAGGGCGGCGCGGGCGAGCGTCGCCACGGTGCCGGCGAGATCGGGGACGGCCTCGGCGAAGGCCTGCTGCTCGGCGAGCGCGTCGAGGCCCTCACCCGTGGCGAGGTCGACGACCTGCAGGGTGGCGTGCACCGCCCGCCCCACGGCGGTGCCGGCCCGCCCCCGGCGACGGGCGAAGGACGGGCGTCCGGACTCGTCGCCCGCGGTGGCGGCGTCGTCGGCGGCTTCGCCGAGGAGGGCGTCGAGGTCGGTCGCGAGGTCGTCCTCGGTGGCGTCCGGCAGGCCCGCACCCGTCGGGTCGTCCGGGCCGGCGGGCGCGACCGGCCGGTCGAGGCCGGCGACCGCGGTGGCCGACAGGAATCGGGTCTGCTGGTTGCGGCGGAGCAGCGCGGCACGACGGGCCCGCCACCTCGGCCGGTCGTCGGCCGTCGGCTCGATGGGGGTGGTCCCCCGTGGCTCGGGGACGGGAACCCCCACCACGAGGTCGGCGGGCAGGCGCCGGACCAGGTCGTCGGGGAGGTCGGCGCTCAATTCGGCGAGGGTCGCGCCGTGGCAGGTCGCGCCCGCCGCGTGGTGGGTGCAGACCACGAGGTGGTCGCGGGCCCGGGTGCACGCCACGTAGAGGAGGCGCTGGCGCTCGTAGGCGTCCATCTCCGCCTCGTAGTCCGCCCGCCGGTCGAAGTTGGCCGTGGCGGTGTCCTTCCGGAACGCGATGCCGGGATGGTTGCCCTCCCAGAGCACGGTGACCCCCTTGCGCACGTTGCCCGGGCGGGTCGTGAGGCCGCTCACCACGGTGATGGGGAACTCCAGGCCCTTGGCGCCGTGCACCGTCTTGATGGAGACGGCCTCGTCGTCGGTCTCGGGGAGCAGGGGCTCGTGGACGCGGCTGGTCTCCTCCGACTGGAGCGCGGCCCAACGCAGGAACCCCCGCAGGCCGTGGCCGCCGGCCTCCTCGAATTGCCGCGCCTGGTCGACGAGGAACCGCAACCGCCGCCACACCTCGCGAGGGCGGCGGTGGCCGAGACCCAGGGCGTAGGCCTGGCGGTCCTCGAAGAGGCGCTGGAGGAGTGCGCTCGGCTCGAGCCACCAACGCTCGGCCGCGAGTGCCCGCAGGTGAGCCAGCGCGGCCAGCACCGGATGGTCGGGAGGGAGGGACTCGGGTACGGGGCGACGCACGTTCCAGTGGCCACCCGCGGCGACGAAGGTGAACAGGTCGGCGTCCGAACAGGCGTAGAGCGGGGACCGCAGCGCCGCCACCAAGGCGATCTCATCGCTCGGGTCGTCGATGGCGGCGAGGGTGCTGAGGGCGTCGCGCACCTCCTGCGTGTCGTACACGAGCGTCCCCGTGTCGACCCGGTAGGGGATGGCCAGGTCGTCGAGTGCGTCCTCGAGGAACCCCAGCGACGCGCGGGTGGGCAACAGGATCGTGATGTCGGCGAGCTCGGCGGGCCGCCAACGCGCCTCGTCGGCCGCGGGTCGTGACCGCTCGACGGGCCAGGCGGCCGGATCGGCGCGGATCGCGGCGATGGTGCGGGCCACGTCCGCGGCCTCCTCGGTGCGGAGCTCGGCGGCCTTGGTGCCCTTGGGCCGCTCGCCCCCGAGCACGACCACCCGGTGGTCGCCGGCGACGTCCGTGCGGGCGGCGTGGAGCGGCCGGTAGGCGGGTTGGGCGTCGGGGACCTCGTCGGCCATCAGCGCGCCGAAGACGTGGTTCACCCAGTCGAGGATGGGCGCCACGGTGCGGAAGTTCTGGACGAGGGCCACCGGGCCGCCGTCGGCGAAGGCGTCGCGAGCGGCCATGAACAGGGTGATGTCGGCGCGCCGGAACCGGTAGATCGACTGCTTGGGGTCGCCGACGAAGAACAGCCGACCGGCCTCGACCTCGACGTCGGCCCACTCCTGCGCCTGGTCCACCCCGGGTGCGGCGGTGGCGGCGGCGATGCGGGTGGCGACCTCGATCTGGATGGGGTCGGTGTCCTGGAACTCGTCGAGCAGGAGCCGGCGGTAGCGGTCATGCAGCGCCCGGCGGGCCCGTGGGCTGGTGCGGACGAGCTCCCGGGCGAGCACCAGCAGGTCGTGGAACTCGAGGCGACCTTCCCGGCGTCGGCGCTCGGCCTCGGTGAGGGTGAACCGGGCCAGGCGCACCCGCAGCCGCTCGAGGACCTCGTCGATGACCGTGAGCCGGATCGCCTCGGCCGCCTCGCCGACCGCGGTGGCCGCGGCCCGGGCCGCCTCGACGTCGTCCCAGTTCCCCTTGCGGCCCTGGCTGCCCTTCCACTTCGGCGCCCGCTGGCGCAGCAGCAGGAGCCGGCGGTGGGGATCGGGGTCGGCGAGCACGGCCCTGGCCTGCGGCACGATGCGTTCCGTGATGGCGAGGAACAGGTTGTCGTCGTCGGCCCGGCACCCGGGCACCAGCGCCTCGAGGTCGTCGACCGCTGCGCCGAGCGAGTCCCAGGCCGGCACGGGGAGGGGGCCCGGGTCGGGCTCGTCGCGGTCGAGCCGGTCCCAGTTGTCGCTGAAGACGGTGGCGACGTCCTTGAGCGAGCCCTTGTGGGCACTGGCGTCGATCGGAAGGTCGAGCATCGCCGCCGTCAGCAGCACGTCCTCGGCCGACCGGTCGTCGTACAGCTCGTCGACGAAGGCTCGCCATCGGTCCTCGAAGGCGAGCTGCGAGCTGACCTCGTCGAGCACCTCCACGCGGGGTGGGAGCCCGACGTCGAGGGGGTGCTCGCCGAGGATGCGCAGGGCGAACGAGTGGAGCGTGCCGATGGCCGCGCCGTCGGCGTCGGCCAGCGCCGCCTCCGCCGCGGCGCGCTCGGGGCCGCCCTCGTGGGCGGCGACCACGTTCTCGAGCTCCTGGCGGATGCGATCGCGGAGCTCGGCCCCGGCGGCCTCCGTGAACGTGATGGCGGCGAGGTGACGCAGGGGGACGCCCTCACGCAGCACCAGGTTCACGACCCGCTCGACGAGCTGGGTCGTCTTGCCCGTGCCGGCACCGGCCTCGACGAACAGGGTCTCGTCGAGCGCCGTGCTCGAGATGCGCTCGCGCTCGGCGTCGTCGACCAGGGGGGTGGTGTCGCTCATGGAGTCGCCGTCGCCTCCTCGGCCTCGGCCGCCGGTTCGGGGGGCAGGAGCCGCTCGAGGACGGTGAGCTCGGGTGCCTCGGCCTTGGCCTGGGCGTGCTCGTGGCGGTCGCGGGGGCACAGCCGGTCGAAGGGGCAGTAGCGACAGTTGTCGTGCCGGCGGAAGAACAGATTCCACTCGCCGGGGCGGGCGGGGAAGGTGCCCGCCTCGATCCCGTCGGTGATGGCGGTGAGCACGTCGAGGAACCGCGCCCGCCGCTCGCTCGTCCACGCCCCGCCGTACAGCTCGTAGTCGCCCGCGGCGTTGAGCATCCAGAACCAGCTGGCGACCTCACCCCCGTACCGCTGGGCCACGGCCTCGGCGTAGAGCCCGAGTTGGAGCACCTGGCCCTGTCGGACCGGGTCCTGGTCGAGCTCGCCGTAGTGCGACCCTCGCCCGCTCTTGTAGTCGTAGACCACGTGCCCGCCGCCCGCGGTGGCGTCGACCCGGTCGATGTAGCCGCGGAAGGCCAGCGTGCGCCCGCGTCCCACGTCGAGCGTCAGCGGCGGCGCGCCGTCGAGCCCGAAGGGCTGCTCGACCGCGATCGGCGTGCTGGCGAAGTCCGATCGTCGGGACTCGTCCAGCTCGAGGAAGGTGGCGAGGTCGCTCAGCAGGAAGCTGCGCTCGAGTCGCCAGAGGAGCTCTCGGCCGGTGCGGCCCTCACCTCGGAAGCGCTCGAAGACGGACTCGGCGATCTCCGCGAGGCGCACGCGGTCGGCGTCCGACCAGCCCTCGCCCGGTCGGGGCGGCCCTCCCGGTGCGGCGATCGCCTCACCCAGGAAGCGCTCGAGCACCTCGTGGAGCAGCGTGCCCCGATCGGTGGCGGCGATGGCCGTCACCGTCTCGGGGTCGGGCCGGTCGGTCAGCCCGAGCACCTGGCCGAGGAAGTAGCGGAACGGGCACGACGCCCATGACTGCATCGCCGTCGCCGACAGGCGCCGGCCGCCAGACGGGCTGGGGACGCCGAGACCGGCGAGGTTGCCGTCCCACACCGTGAACTCGGCGCTGCGCCGGGCGGCCTGGGCGGCGAGCCCCCGACGGAGGGCGATGCCGGCGATGGGAACCTCAGCGGGATCGAGGCCGTCACGCCGGCGGGCGTCGAGCACGGCCAGGTCGTGCTCGGCCAACGAGACCGCGGCCGGCGCGGTGGCGAGGCCGTGGGCGTAGGACCGCACCTCGTCGACCGCCGGCGCACCCAGCGTCGCGAAGGTGGTGCTGTCGACCCGCCGCCCGTGGAGGGCCGACGCCGTGGCGAGCAACCAGCGCGACGGCAAGCGGTCGCGGGTGCCGCGCAGGTCGCCGCGGGGGAACACCAACACCCGGTGCTCCCGGCCGGTGGCGAGGGCGGCGAGCAGCTGGCGGTGCTGGCGGCGAAGGCCCTCGTCGCGGGTGGTCAACTCCTCGGGCACGGCGGATCGGACATCGTCGGGGAGGAGCGCATCCTCGGAACGCGGGCGAGGGCAGGTGCCCTCGGCGAGGCCCACGACGAACACGACGTCGAGGTCGAGCCCCGGTGCCATGGCGACCGGGCCGAAGAGCACGCCCTCACCGAAGCGGCCGACCCGTCCCGCCGGTGCGTCGAGCTCGGCCTCGACCGCCCGTCGGAAGGCGACGATCGTCGGGGCGGGATCGAGCTCGTCGAGCAGGCTCAACCGGGTCAGCGCGGCGTCGACCCGTTCGGCGGACTCGACCTCGGCGTCGGGCCATCCGTGACGTCGACCTGCGGGTCCGAGGAGGTGGTCGACGAGGGTTCGGGTCGCGTCGGACTTGCCGGCCCAGTCGCCGGCGGCCTCGACGGCGGCGAGGTGCTCGGACAACGCCGTCACCCAGGAGGCGAGGTCCTGGGCCCGGTGGGCGTCGTCGAGCAGCGCGGCGAGGCGACCCGGTGAGGTGCCGGGATCGACGGCGAGGCGGCGGTGCTCGTCCTCGGCGTGAGCGGCGAAGGCCGTGAGCTTGGCGGCCCAGTCGTCGAGCCCGGCGACCACGCCGGCCGCGCGCGAGATTCGCTCCCACGCCGTGGCCGGGGCGAGCCGGCCGCCGGCCCGGACCGGGCCGGTGCCGACCACCGCGAGGACGTCGGCCCGGCCCCAGTTGCGTTCGGGCAGAGCGAGCGCGTCGAGCAGGGTGCGTCCGACCACACCGTCGGCGAGCCGGGTGCGCGACGGCCCGTTGTGCGGCAGTCCGGCCGCCTCGAACTGCTCGTGGAGCGCCCGGGCGTAGGGGTCGGGCGTCGGGTGGAAGACGCCGATGCGGTCGAGCGGGACGCCCGCCTCGGCGAGCGCGAGGATCTCTCGGCAGACCGCCCGGACCTCTTCGTCGGGGTCGGAGACGCTGAGGATGCGGGTGCCGGTGGGAGGATCGGCGGGGCGCTCGTCGGGGACGCGACAGCCCGCGGTCGCGCAGGTGCGCCGCACCGCTTCGTCGGCGGCGGCATCGCCGGTGAGGCCGACGACGACCGTCGCGGGCACGGTGGCCACCGCGCCGGCGACCAGAGCCAGATGCGCCGGGCTGAGGCGCTCGGGCAGGAACCAGATCACCCGACCGAGCAGCGCCGCCGCACCATCGGGATCGGCGTGGAGCCGCTCACCGGCGGCACGGGCCCGGGCGTCCTCGTCGTAGAAGCGCTCGCCGAGCTCGGCCTGCACGGCCCGGTGGATGCCCACCAACGCGGCGGTCTTCTCGTCGAGGCGGCCCAGCCGGTCGAGGGTCTCGGGCCGCAGACGGCTGAGCTCGGCGTAGAGCGCCACCACCGCCGCCTCGCTGGCGTGGTGGTCGGCGACCCGGCCGAACGGCTCGGGGCGTCGACGGAGCACGCGCCGGGCCGCAGCGGCGAGCACCGCGTTGGTGAGAGGATGGCCAGGCAGCGCATCGGCGGCGAGGAGCTCGGCGAGGCGCAGCGGGGTGAGGAACGACACGTTGGCCAACCCGCCCGCACCGACCGTGCCCCCGCCGATGAGCCGGCGGACCGAGAGGCCGGCGAGGTTGGACGCGACCACGACCGTGACCGGGTCGAGCGGGTGCTCGGCCTTGGCCGCGGCGATGGCCTCGGCGAGCGCCTCGGTGGCCGGGCGCCCGTAAGCGACCGTCCGCACGACGGGGGCCTCGGGGCCGGTCATGCGGACGGGGGAGGGCGGGAGGTCCATCGCCCGTCACCGTAGGCGGGCGATGTGACAGGAACGCGGGGCTCAGGCCCGGCTGCGCACCTCGGCGACGGCGTCGCGAGGGACGTCGTCGGCGTGGGGGGCGTCGGTCGCGGCGGGGGGCGCCGGCACGGTGCAGGCGCCGCTCAGGCTGGGCCAGCGTCGCATCGCAAGGGCGGTCATCCCGACGGCGATCGCGGCGACGATCCAGCCGACGAGGTCACTGCCGGTCATGGTGGCGGCGGCCATGCCGGAGAAGCCGCCGATGACGACGTAGCGCGACAGCGAGCACATCAGGAGGCGGCCGCCTTCTGGCGCTCGACCTCGGCCCGCACCTCGTCCATGTCGAGGCCCTGGGCCTGCCCGATCAGGTCCTCGAGGGCGGCGGCCGGCAGCGCGCCGGCCTGGTTGAACAGCAGCACGCCGTCGCGGAAGATCATCAGGGTCGGGATGGACATGATCCCGAGCGAGCCGGCCAGCGCCTGCTGGGCCTCGGTGTCGACCTTGGCGAAGGTCACGTCGGGGTGCTGCTCGGAGGCCTCTTCGAAGATCGGCCCGAACATGCGGCAGGGCCCGCACCACGACGCCCAGAAGTCGACGAGGGTGATGCCCTCGGCATCGACGGTCTCTTCGAAGTTGCGGTCGGTCAGCTCGATGGTGGCCATGGTGGGTTCCTACCTCGCGGTTGGGGTGCCCAGACACTCTAGCAATACCCCAGGGGGTATCCAACCCCTCGATCGGCGAGCGCCGGTTGGTCGTCCCGTGCTGGCTAGCCTCGCCCCGATGGCGCTCGACCCACGGCTCTGGCCCCTCGTCGCACTCGGACGGCGGAGGGATCGTGACCGGGTGAGGTCGTGGCCCGAGCGACGCGCCCAGGACGCCGCCCTCGCCCGGCGGGGCGGCCCGCTGGTCATGCGCCCAGGCCCCGCGCCCGCCTCGGTCGACCACCTCTTCCTGCCCGTCGACGGGGGCCGAATCCGGGTGCGGCTCTACCGGCCGGCCACGCCGGGACCGCGCCCGCTCTACGTCTTCCTGCACGGTGGCGGCTGGTGCTCAGGCGGCCTCGACGAGCGCGATCCGCGCTGTCGCACGGTCTGCGTCGGGGCCGACTGCGTGGTCGCCTCGGTCGACTACCGCCTCGCGCCCGAGCACCCCTTTCCCGGGCCGGCCGAGGACTGCTTCGCCGCGCTGTGCCACCTCGTCGGCGATGCCGCCCACCTGGGGATCGACCCCGGACGGGTGGCGGTGGGGGGCGAGTCCGCCGGTGGCAACCTCGCCGCCGTCATCTGCCTGATGGCGCGGGACCGTGGCGGTCCGACCATCCGCCACCAGTGGCTCGACGTCCCTGCCACCGACGCCACCCTCGCCCAGGAGGGTCACCGGGCCGTCCCGGACGGCTACCTCCTCGACGCGGCCGCCATCGACGAGTACCTCGCCGCCTACCTGCCGGATCCGGCCCTCGCCGCCGAGCCCTACTGCTCGCCCTTGTTGGCGACCGACCACCGGGGCCTGCCGCCGGCGTGGATCATGACCGCGGAGTACGACCGCCTCCGTGGGGACGGTGAGGCCTACGCACACGCCCTCCGGGCGGCCGGTGTCGGCGCGACCCACGTCCGTCTCGACGGTCACGTCCACGCCTCGTTCGCGTTCACCCGCCTGCTCCCGTCGTCGCGGGCCTACGAGCGCGACGCCGTCGCCGCGCTGCGCCGGGCGTTCGCCGCGGCGCGCTGAGCCGGGCGTCGAGCCGACGGCAGGGTCCGTCAGCGCTCCCGGATGAGCAGGTAGGTCACGATCCCGGCGAGCAGTCCGGCGGCGAGGTCGGCGTCGTGCAGACCGTTGCCCGGGCGCACCGTCCAGATCACCGCACCCAGCCGGGTGGAGTAGCCGACCAGCAACGTGACCGCGACGGCCACCAGGACGGCGATGAGCGCGCGGACCACCGTGCGAGGCTAGGACCCGCGGCCGGTGCTCCGACGGCGTGGCGGAGACGCGGCGGTTCGGCGGGGGCGCTACGGCGCGACGGCGACCTCGATGCGGTCCTGGCGCCACTCCCGGGCCGCCTGGAGGGCCTGTTCGGTCTGGGTCAGGATCTCGTCGCTGTCGAAGGCGTGGGCGGGGTAGCAGGCCACGCCGGCCCAGAGGGTCTGCCCGGGCGCGGACTCGGCCAGGCGCCGGCGCACCCGCTCGACGGTCCAGATGGCGCCGTTCTCGGGCGTGTCCTCGAGCACGAGGGCGAAACGGCCGTCGTCCATGCGACACGCGGTGTCGGCGTCGCGCACGGTGGCGGCGATCGACTCGGCGACGAGCTTCGGGTCGGCGGGCACCGGGTGGCCGCTGTCGAGGCCCTGGACCACGTCGAGGATGACCACCGCGACCGGCCGGAGGTGGCGGCGGGCGGCGGAGATCCGGGCGTCGAGGGCGACCCGGAAATAGCCCTCGCTGAACAGGCCCGTCTGGGGGTCGGCCAGCAGGTCGGATTCTCGGGTCGAGCGGGTGTCGGCGGCCCCCGAGCCCGTGGCGGTGGGCGGGAGCGGGATGCCGGGCACGCCGTCGTCGACCGGCGGGGTGTTGGGCAGGACGACCGTCGGCGTGGCCGAAGCGGTCAGCGGCTCGGGTCGGGCGTCGGCCTCGTCGGCGCGCTGCTCGAGCTCGTGGACCCGGGCCTCGAGGGCGAGGATGCGGGACCGCTGCTCGGTCCGGGCGCGTTGGGTGATCCACGCGAGGACCCCGACGCCCAACGCCGCCAGCCCTGCCACCGCTCCGAGGATCGTCGAGTCCACCACCACTCCTGCTGCTCCGACCACGGCACCGGCGATGCCGAGAGACACCGCGACCGGTCCGAGCCGGTCGCTCACTGGTGTCCCATCGGCGCGCCGTCGAGGCGAATCAAGGACGAGATCCTGGGCCGTTGGACCCGAATCGGCCAGGTGGGGGCGACCACCGCCACGGGGATCACCGAGCCCGATGGGACTCGGCCAATTCGGCGATCTCGGCCATGAGGTGGCCCAATTCGAAGTCCTTGGGGGTGTAGACGGCCGACACGCCGAGCTCGAGCAGCTTGGGGCGGTCGGCCTCGGGGATGATCCCGCCGACGGTCACCGGGGCGTCGACCTCGGCGGCGCGCAACTCGTCGATCACGGCGGGGACGAGCTCGAGGTGGCTGCCCGACAGGATCGAGAGGCCGATGACGTCGACGTCCTCGTCGCGGGCGACGGCGGCGATCTGCTCGGGGGAGAGGCGGATGCCCTGGTAGATGACCTCCATGCCGGCGTCGCGGCCGGCCACGGCGATCTGCTCGGCGCCGTTGGAGTGGCCGTCGAGGCCGGGCTTGGCCACGAGGAACCGGGGCGGGCCACCGGCCATGGCCTTGACCCGCTCGGCCACCTGGCGCAGCTCGTCGGTGCCGCCGGCCACGCCCGCGGCGGCGGCGACGCCGGTGGGGGCGCGGTACTCGCCGAAGACCTCGCGCAGCGCGCCGGCCCACTCGCCGGTCGTGCCGCCGGCCTTCGCGAGGGCGATGGTCGCCGGCATGATGTTCTCGTCGGTGCCGGCCACACGACGGAGCTCGTCGAGGGCGGCGGCCACGGCGCCCGCGTCGCGGTCCGCACGCCAGGCCTCGACGTCCTCGATCATCTGGCCCTGCACCGCCGGGTCGACCTGCAGGATGTTCTCGGCGGAGTCCAGCGGCGAGTCGGCGGTCTCGGTGAAGCAGTTCACGCCGACGACCTTGAGGTCACCGGTCTCGAGCCGGCGCATGCGCTCGGTGTGGCTGCGCACGAGGCGGCCCTTCAGCTCGTCGATGGCCTCGAAGGCGCCGCCCAGGGCGAGCACCTCGTCGAGCTCGGCCTGGGCGCCCTCGACCAGGTCGGCGGTGAGGCGCTCCATGACGTGCGAGCCGGCGAAGAGGTCGTCGTACTCGAGCAGGTCGGTCTCGAAGGCCAGCACCTGCTGGATGCGCAGCGACCACTGCTGGTCCCACGGCCGGGGCAGGCCGAGGGCCTCGTTCCACGCCGGCAGCTGGATCGAGCGGGCGCGGGCGTCCTTCGAGAGGGTGACGCCGAGGGCCTCGAGCACGATGCGCTGCACGTTGTTCTCGGGCTGGGCCTCGGTGAGCCCGAGCGAGTTCACCTGCACGCCGTAGCGGAAGCGGCGGGCCTTGGGGTCGGTGACGCCGTAGCGCTCGAGGGTGAGGCGGTCCCACAGCTCGGTGAAGGCCCGCATCTTGGCGTTCTCCTCCACGAAGCGGATGCCGGCGTTCACGAAGAACGAGATGGAGGCGACCACGGCGGGGAAGCGGTCCTCGGGGACCTGTCCGGACTCGCGCACGGCGTCGAGCACGCCGATGGCGGTGGCGAGGGAGTAGGCGATCTCCTGGACGGGCGTGGCCCCCGCCTCCTGGAGGTGGTAGCTGCACACGTTCATGGGGTTCCACTTCGGGACGTGCTCCGAGCAGAACGCCACCATGTCCACGATCAGCCGGCGGCTGGGCCGCGGCGGGTAGATGTAGGTGCCGCGGCTCAGGTACTCCTTGACGATGTCGTTCTGGGTGGTGCCGCGCAGCGCCTCGCTGGGCACGCCCTGGGACTCGGCGTTGGCCACGTAGAGCCCGAGCAGCCAGGCCGCGGTGGCGTTGATGGTCATCGACGTGTTCATCTCGCCGGGCGGGATGCCGTCGAGCAACTCGCGCATGTGGCCCAGGTGGGCCACGGGGACGCCGACCTTGCCCACCTCGCCGCGCGCGTTGGGGTCGTCGGGGTCGTAGCCGGTCTGGGTGGGCAGGTCGAAGGCGATCGACAGCCCGGTCTGGCCCTTGGCCAGGTTCGTCCGGTAGAGCTCGTTCGAGGCCTTGGCGGTCGAGTGCCCCGAGTAGGTCCGCATCATCCACGGACGATCGCGTTCAGCAGCCATGGGCCCATTCTCCCCCTCACCCGCGCCGCGGGGCCACTGGGAGTGGGATGATGCCGGGTCATGGCGAGCGACGACGGCGGGATGATCACCGACGAGGAGCTGGTCCAGCTCGAGGCCGACGTGGGTCGGGCCCTGGACGGCAAGGGCCAGGAGCAGCTCAACATCATGGGGTACGGGGTCACCGCCGTGGTCTTCGGCGTGCCCGCGGACAAGCCCGCCGTGGTGTGCAAGCGGCTGCCCCCGAACGCCTCCGAGGCGGACTTCGAGCGCCACAAGGCACTGGTCCTCGACTACGTCGACCAGATGCGCCAGTCGGGCATCGCCGTCGTCGACACCGAGGTCCGAGCCGTGCCGTCCGAGGGCAAGGACGGCGGGCTCACCGGGTTCATCGTCCAGCCCGTCGTCCCCAAGGCGTGCCTCGGCGACCAGGTGCTGGCCGCCGCCGACCCCGCCGAGGGCCACCCGCTCATCCAGACCGTCGTCGACCGGGTGGCCGGCTTCACCACCGATCGCCGGGGCGTCGACGCCCAGATCACCAACTGGGCCTGGATCGACGGGAGCCACCGCTACATCGACGTCACCACCCCCTTCGTGCTCGACGACCGCGGCGAAGTGGCGGTCGACCTCGAGATCTTCCTCAAGGCGGCCCCGGCCGTGGCCAAGGGCACCTACCGCAAGGAGCTGCCGCCGGCCATCTCGCGCTACTGCGACGTGCGCTTCACCCTGCTGGACCTCTGCGGCCTGCTCTACAAGAACGACCTCGACGACTGGGTGCCCCAGGTCATCGAGACCTGCAACCAGGTCGTCGACCGGCCCATCACCATCGAGGACGCCCGCAAGCACTACGACGGCGAGGTCAAGACCTGGTCGATGATGAACCGGGTGCTGCGGGCCGACCGCTTCTGGCAGCGCCACGTCCGGCGCCGGCGCTACGGCTTCTTCGTGCCCCCCATGGAGTACGACCCGACGACCTGGAAAGCCAAGAAGAAGGCGTTCTGAAGCGGCGCAGTGTGCCCGATGTCATGCTGCCGGCGGGGGAGGGGTCGTCCTACCGTCACCGGCAAGGGCATCGTGTCGGTGGCCGGCGACGTCGGCGCCGACCTGATCGTGGTCGGCAACAAGCGCATGCAGGGCGCCGGCCGGGTGCTCGGAAGCGTTCCGAACGACGTGGCCCGCACCGCCGCCTGCGCCGTGCTCATCGCCAAGACCACCTGACCGGACCACGGCACGGCCCACGTGGCCCAGCACGACGCCGAACGGCCCGTCGTCGCCCGGCGTTCGCCCGATCGCCACTCCGACCGGGCAGGATTGCGGAGGTGACGGCGGACGCTCAGATCGACGAGGTGCCCTCGGGCGCGCTGCGAGCCGTGGCGAGGTTCGACGACGCCGCCGACGAGGCGTTCGCCCCCCTGCGGGGGAGGGCGCTTGTCGACCGCGTCTTCTACACGGCGACGATCGTCGGTGAGGACGGGCGCATCTGGCTCGCGATCGCGGCGCTCCTGGCCCTGCGACCGGCGAGTCGGCGCAAGGCCCTGCGGCTGCTCATCTGGCTCGGCGTCGAGACCGTCTTGGTGAACGGACCCGTCAAGCGGTCGGTGAAACGCCCCCGCCCCGTCTTCGAGGGCGAGCACGTCCACAAGATCCGGGCGCAGACCTCGGCCAGCTTCCCGAGCGGTCACTCGGCCTCGTCGGCGACCGTGGCCACCATTCTCTCGGAGGGGTCCCGGCTGTGGCCGCTGTGGTGGGCGATCGCGTTGGTCATCGCGGCGAGCCGGGTCCACGTCCGCGACCACCACGCCTCCGACGTGGTCGGCGGCCTCGCCATCGGCACCGCCATCGGACTGGCCGGCCGGCGACTCGGTCCCCGCGACCGCTGAGGACGACGTCGGGACCCCCACCGTGTGTGGGGAACGGGTCGACGTGACCGGCCCGGGCGAGGCTCGCCGCGCTCCTGTTCCTCGCCGGGGCGTTCGTCGTCGTGGTCGGACGTGCGACCCCGACGGCGTCAGCGCTGGAGGGCATCGGGTCGTGCTGCGGGTGGCTGCCGTCGTCCTGTCGTCCTGTCGTCCCAGGCGAGCCGGCGTACCAGGTACCGAGGTGGCCGCCTCGCTTGCGTGGCGGCCCGTCTTCCTGCCGAGGCGCCGGCTTCGGTCGCCGCGACGTCCGGTTCTCCGCCGATCGGTCAGGGGGTGAAGGCGTCGGGGAGGGGCAGGGCGGCGGCGAGGCGGTCGAGGTAGGCGGGCCGGTCGAGCTCGATGGCGCCGAGCGAGGCCAGGTGGGGGGTCACCCACTGGACGTCGAGCAGGCGGCCGTCACCGCCGGACGTCGCCGAGGTGAGCAGCTCGACCAGGTGGACGAGCGCGACCTTGGAGGCGTCGGTCGCCCGATGGAACATCGACTCGCCGGCGAACAGGCCGCCCACCGACACGCCGTAGAGCCCGCCGACGAGCTCGCCGCTGCACCACGTCTCGACCGAGTGGGCCCAGCCGAGGTCGAACAGCCGGCGGTACGCGGTGACGATGTCGGCCGAGATCCACCCGTGCGGGCGGGACGGGTCCGCGCAGGCGAGTACGACCTGGTCGAAGGCGGTGTCGACCCGCACCTCGTACCGCTGCACCGAGCGCCGCAGCGACCGGGTGACCCGGAGCCCGTCGAGCGGGAGCACCCCCCGGGGGTCGGGCGACCACCAGCCGATGGCCCGGGTGGGCCGTCCCGCGCGGCGTGGGGCCTGGCGCGTCGGCATCGGGAAGAGGCCCCGGCGGTAGGCGGCCAGCAGGGTGCCGGGCTCGAGGTCGGCACCGAGGCCGACGAGGTCCTCCCCCTCGGGCGACCGGCGGGGGTCGGGCAGGTCCCAGGGGGTGGGATCGGGCTCCTGCGGCGGCACCGCGACCGAGGCTAGTGGCGACCGGGATCGGTCCCGGCGGGCACCGGGTGGGCACGTCCCCGGTGCCGGTGCTCGGTCAGGCGGTGGCCCAGCCGGGGCCGGGCACGACGGTCGCCTCGATCACGCCGCCGCGGACGAGGTCGGCGGCGACGGTCTCGCCGATGGCCACCGTCGCCCGCCGGTTGAGCACCGCACCCGCCACGGCGCCCGCCATGAGGGGGATGAGGGCGGCCATGCTCCGGCCGAGCCGATGGGTCAGCCGACGACGGATGGCGACGGTCAACGTCACGCGCGCCTGGCGCCCGAAGATGTCGGCGGCGCCGACGCCGAGCACGAGGTCCTGCGGGTTCACGCCCCGCTTCTCCGCCCAGCTCTGTGCCACCAGGAGCCCGCGCTGCGGCCCCGAGCCGGGCAGCGGGCGGCCGAGGGCCTCGTGCAGCTCGGCCACGAGCTTCATCTCGATGGCCACCACCAGCGCGGTCTCGGCCGCGAGCTCGAACGGCACGGTCGCCCACGTGTGGGGCACGAGCTCTTCTGCGCCGATCAACGCACCGGCGACCGCGCCCACGGCCCCGCTGGCGATGCCGGCGTTGCGGATGAGGGCGTCGGCGAGCTCCTGGCCCGACTTGCCCTGGTGGTGCGCGATCAGCGTCGCCTCGTCACGGATGGGCAGGTGCTGCGCGAACCCCGCGGTCGTCTCGGTGAGCCAGTGGCCGCTGGCCACGGCCTTCCTCCCCGCCCGGCGGGCGTCCCGGGTCAGGGCCCTCAGGGCGGCGGTCGTGCGGGCCCGACGGCTCCCCGACCCGTCGCCGTCCGCCAGGGCCCCGGCGACGAGCTCGCTCGCCGACCGGGTCTCCTCGGTGCGTTCGCGGCGCTTCCTCACGGGGAATTGTCTATCCAGCGGCGCGCCGGAACGGACCGCGCGTCACGCCATTGCGCACCGCCCGCACGCGAAGTGGCTCCCGATTTCGGTGCCCTGGCACCGAAATCGGGAGCCAGAACGAGCGAGACGGGCTACTTGGCGTAGTCGTAGAAGCCGAGGCCCGACTTCCGGCCGAGCTGGCCGGCGGCGACCATGCGGCGCAGGAGCGGCATGGCGGCGTAGTTCGGGTCGCGGAACTCCTCGTAGAGGGCGTCGAGGATCGACAGCGAGGTGTCGAGGCCGACGAGGTCGAGCAGGGCCAGCGGCCCCATCGGGAAGTTGCACCCGCCCTTCATGGCGGTGTCGATGTCCTCGCGGCTGGCGGTGCCGTTCTCGAGCATCCGCACGGCGTTGTTCAGGTAGGGGAAGAGCAGTGCGTTGACGATGAACCCGGCCCGGTCCTTCACCTCGACGGGATCCTTGCCGCAGGCGGCGGCGAAGGCCTTGACCGACTCGATGGTCTCGTCGGAGGCGGTGAGCGGGCGGACGATCTCGACGAGGCTCATGGCCGGCGCCGGGTTGAAGAAGTGGACGCCGCACACCTTGTCGGGCCGGTCGGTGACCATGGCCATCTCGATCACCGGCAGGGTGGAGGTGTTGGTGGCGAGGATGGTGTAGGCGCTGCACACGTCGTGGAGCTCGGCGAACAGGTGCTGCTTGACCTGGAGGTCCTCGACGACCGACTCGATCACCAGATCGCAGTGGGCGAGGGCGTGCATCTGCGAGGTGGCGGTGACCCGGCCGAGCACGGCGTCCTTCTCGTCGGCCTCGAGGCGACCCTTGTCCACCTGGCGGGTGAGGGACTTCTCGAGGGTGGCGAGCATGTCGTCCGCGGTGTCCTGCTTGCGGGAGCGCAGGACGACCTCGTGGCCCGACTTGGCCGCGACTTCGGCGATGCCGGCGCCCATGATGCCCGAACCCAGGATCCCAACCTTGTTGATGGCCATGGCCGCGCACCCTACCGATCGCGCCCCGCTCGGCTCCAAAGCCCGGGAGGCCCCCGCCGGTAGTGTCGGGGCCGTGGACCCGCTGGCCCCGTTCCCCTCGGGCGTGCTGCGCGCCCTGCCCCCGGTGGCCCGTGCGGTGCTCCGCGAGCAGCGCCGGCGCCTCCTGTCCCGGGCGACGGGGCGCGTGCTCGATCTCGGTGACGGCACCGAGCCGGAGCTGCTCCGCGGCGCCGACGACGTGGTGCGGGCGCGGTCGGCCGCCTCGGTCGCGCTCGGCCAGGCGCCGGGGGACGAGCACGCCGGTGAGGGCTCGTTCGACTCGATCGTCTCGGTGTTGCACCTGGCGGCGGTGGAGGACCTCGACACCGAGATCGCCGCGATGCGGCGCCTGCTGGCGCCGGAGGGCCGTCTACTGTTCCTCGAGCCGGTGCGGGCACCCGGGTTCGGTCACCGCCTCCGGTCTGCGGCCAGCCCGATGGTCCGCCTCGTGTCCGGCTGGGAGATCGACCGGGACGTGCCCTTCGCCATCCGCTCCAACCACCTGATCATCGTCGACGTCGAGAGGATCAACATGCCGCCGGTCGTCTGGCCCATCCGCACCTTCGTCCTGGGTGCGGCGACCCGCCGCCCGGCCGACGTGGCGCCGTCCGGGGCCGCAGCCCCCACCGAGGATGCGACGGAGGGCGGCGAGTGAGCGGCCCCCTCGCCCTCGTCGGCGGCGCCGCGTTCAGCGAGGGCTGCACGTTCGACGCCGGCCTGCTCGCCGCCAGCGGCGGGAGCGAGGTCCACGTGCTACCCACCGCCGCGGCCTACGAGCACCCGTTCCGCGAGGTCGACGCCGCCACCGCCTGGTTCGAGGCGCTCGGCGCCACGGTCATCGGGGTGCCCGTGCTGAAGCGCTTCGACGCCCTCGAGGCCGAGCACGCCACGGCCGTCGCCGGCGCCCGCTTCGTCTACCTCTGCGGCGGCTCGTCGATGCATCTGCGGTCGGTGCTGAAGGACTCGCCGGTGTGGGACGCGCTGGTCTCCGCCTGGGAGAGCGGCGCGGTCCTGGCCGCCTCCGGTGGCGCCGCCCGCGTGCTCTGCGACCCGATGGTCGACCCCCGCGGCGGCGCGTTCGCCGTCGGCCTCGGGCTGATTCCCGGCCTGGCCGTCATCCCGCACCACGACCACTGGTCCCGGGACAAGGCCCACCGCACCATCCAGCTCGCGCCCCGGGGCCTGCCCGTCGCCGGCATCGACGAGCGCACCGCGCTGATCCGCGACCCCGACGGCACCTGGCGCGCCGAGGGCGCCGGCGAGGTCGCCATCTTCGTGGACGGCCAGTCCCAGCCGCTCACCGCCCTGCCGTGACCGACGGGCTGGCGGGGGCGCCCGGGGGCGAGACGCCGCCGGCCGGCCCGCTGCGGCCCCGAA
>CAZYPY010000003.1:65933-82432 GCA_964649545.1 uncultured Microthrixaceae bacterium
CTGGCGGGGGCGCCCGGGGGCGAGACGCCGCCGGCCGGCCCGCTGCGGCCCCGAAGCCTCAATCGCCACCACCTCGGGGCGTACGGCTCGCACGAGTTCGCCACCCCGAACCTCGACCGCTTCGCCGCGGGATCGGTCCGGTTCGAGCGCCACCACGTCGGCTCGCTGCCGTGCATGCCGGCCCGCCACGACATCCTTTGCGGCGCGCTCGACTTCCTCTGGCGCCCCTGGGGCTCGGTCGAGATCTGGGAGCGGGCCATCACCTTCGCGCTCCGCGAGGCGGGTGTCACCACGATGCTGTGCACCGACCACCCGCACCTGTTCGAGACCGGCGGCGAGAACTACCACACCGACTTCTCGGCCTGGTCGTACGTCCGCGGCCACGAGGGCGACCCCTGGAAGACCCGGGCCGACCCGTCGTGGATGGGGGCGCCGGCGCTGCCCTCGGCCCCCGGCTGGGTGCACCGCCACTACGACGACTCCCGCACGTGGTTCCGGGAGGAGGCCGACTTCCCCGGCCCCCGCACCATGACCACGGCCACCGAGTGGCTGGCGACCAGCGCCGACGCCCATGACCGCTGGCTGCTCTTCGTCGACGAGTTCGACCCCCACGAGCCCTTCGACACCCCCGAGCCCTGGGCCGGGATGTACGACCCCGACTGGGACGATCCGCTGATCATCTGGCCGCCGTACTCGACCGACACGGTGGCCAACGGCGTGCTGACCGAGCGCCAGGCCCGCCACGTCCGGGCCAACTACGGGTCGAAGCTCGCCATGATCGACCACTGGTTCGGCCGCCTGCTCGACGAGCTCGACCGCCAGGGCCGCTGGGTCGACACCGCGGTGATCGTCACCACCGACCACGGCCACTACCTCGGTGAGCACGACGTGTTCGGCAAGCCCGGCGTGCCCCTCTACGAGCCGATGAGCCACATCCCGCTGCTGGTGGCGTGGCCCGGGCTCGAGCCGGGGACGTGCGACGCGCTCACCACCAGCGTCGACCTGCACGCCACCCTCGCCGACGTCTTCGGCGTCACCGTCGAGCACCGCACCCACGGGCACTCGCTCGTCCCGCTGCTCGAGGGGACGGCCGACTCGGTCAGGGACTGGGCGCTCGCCGGCATCTGGGGCCGCGAGGTCCACCTCTTCGACGGGCACACCAAGTACGCCCGGGGGCCGGCCGGCGCCAACGAGCCCCTGTCGATGTGGTCGAACCGCTGGTCGACCATGCCCGTCCCGATCACGGGGTTCACCGCGTTGCCGCCGCCCGACGACCGTGCCTGGCTCGACCGCATGCCCGGCTCGTCGATCCCGGTGATCCGCCAGCCCTTCGTCGACGGCGACCTGCTGCCCTTCTGGGCCCTCGGCCACCCGATGACCGGCAACCACCTGTGGGACCTCGACGAAGACCCCGTCGAGGAGCACGACCTCGGGGGCCAGCCGGCCGAGGCCGACCACGCCGACCTCCTGCGCGAGGCCCTCCTCAGCGTCGAGGCGCCGGACGACCAGCTCGTCCGCCTCGGCCTCGCCTGATCGCGTCTTCTGGCACCGGATTTCGGTGCCCTGGCACCGAAATCCGGTGCCGGTTCGGGTGGGGTCAGCCGGCGGCAGTCGTGGTGGTCGAGTCGCCGCCGCTGCCGGGGATCTCCTCGATGGTCACCGAGTTCACGGTGACGGTCTCGCTGGGGGCGCCGCCGAGGCCGCTATCCGGGTCGTCCTCGTTGAGGGCGAGGATGGCGTTGATGACCTCGATGCCGGCGTCGTCGGTGGTGCCGAACACCACGTAGGTGCCCTGGGCGTCGAGGGCCGACGCGGCGTCGGTGCCCACGAAGAAGAACTGGGCGGAGGCGCTGTTGGGCTCCGCGGTCCGCGCCATCACCAGCTGGCCGGGGGCGTAGGTGTAGCCGCTGCCCTCGTCGGGGATGGTGTAGCCGGGGCCGGGGTCGCTGGGGTCGTTGGTGTGCGGACCGCCACCCTGGATGATCCCGATCGAGGTGTCGGTCCGGAAGATCTCGGTGCCGTCGTAGTAGCCGTTGCGGGCCAGGTTCACGAAGTTGTTGACCGTGCCGGGCGTGGTGGCGGTGTCGAGGTCGACCCGGATCTCGCCCTGGTTGGTGTCGAACACGGCGACGTAGCTGCTGTCGGGGTCGAGGCAGTCCTGGAACGAATCGCCGAAGTCGATGACGGGCTCGGCCGGTGGGGTGTCGGGGGCGCACTCGGTGGTGCCGTACGCGAACTCGCCGGGCGCCGCGGTCGTGTTGGTGGTGGCGACCGTCGTGGTGGTGGAGTCGGCGGAGTCGCTGGAGTCGTCCCCGCCGAACACCGACCACGCGTAGAGGCCGCCCACGACGACCACGCCGATGATCCCGAAGGTGAGGTAGCGCCGGCGCTGCTCCTTCTTGCGCTGCTCGGCCATGGCCGCCTCCAGGCGTGCCTGGCGTCCGGCCTTCTGACGTTCCCGCTTCTCGGTACCCACGCCCGGGAAAGCTAGCAAGCCGCCCGGTCGCGCCCGCATCGCCACTCCGTGTCGGCGGCGGCTCGGTGAGGGCGGAGCGGTCGTGGGACCCGGTGACGTGCCGGAGCGGAGCGGAGGCGCTGGTGGGGTGAACCGGATGCCGAAGGCGGTCCGACGGAGGAGGACCCAGTGTCAGGTTGACCGCCGGCCGCGGGCAGGCCCGCCCGCGCAGGGCGGCCCTGCGGTCCGCCGTGCCGCTACTCCGTGTCGATCTGGGCGCGCTGGAGGCGGCCGGAGTAGTCGACGTAGACGGTCTTGACCTGGCTGAACTGCTCGATGCCGCGGGCGCCCGCCTCGCGGAAGCCGTTGCCGGTGTGCTTGGTGCCGCCGAACGGGAGCGGGATCTCGGCGCCGATGGTGGGGGCGTTCACGTAGCAGATGCCGGTGTCGATGCCGTCGACCGCCCGCAGGGCCCGGTTCACGTCCTGGGTGTAGACCGCCGCCGACAGGCCGTACTCGACCTGGTTGACGATGTCGACGGCCTCCTCGTCCGAGTCCACCTCGATCACCGAGAGCAGGGGCCCGAAGGCCTCTTCGCGGGCGAGGCGGTGCTCGGGGCGCACCCCGGTGAGGATGGTCGGCTTGAAGAACGCGCCCCCGTCGCAGCCGTCGACCTCGGTGATGCCGCTGCCGCCGGCGGCGACCGCGCCCTCGCCGACCGCGTGGTCGAGCATGCCGGCGATGCGCTCGGCGCTCTGGCGGGTGATGATCGGGCCGACGTCGACGGTCGGGTCGGTGGGGTCGCCCAGCTTCAGCTCGGCGGCGCGCGCCGCCACGCGCTCGACGAGCTCGGCGGCGACGCCCTTCTGGACGAGCACCCTGGAGGTGGAGGTGCAGCGCTGGCCCGAGGTGCCGAAGGCGCCGAAGAGGGCGCCGTCGGTGGCCAGCTCGAGGTCGGCGTCGTCGAGCACGATCATGGCGTTCTTCCCGCCGAGCTCGAGCGAGACCACCCGGGGGCCGGTCTCCATGGCCGCGGCGGCGACCTTGCGGCCGGTGGGCACCGAGCCGGTGAAGCTCACCGCGCCGACACCGGGGTGGGTGGTGATCGCGGCGCCGACGTCGCCGGCGCCGTGGACGACCTGGATGAGCCCCTCGGGCACCCCCGACTCGGCCAGCACCTCGACGAACGCCTCGCCGCACACGGGGGCGAGCTCGGACGGTTTGATCACGATGCCGTTGCCGGCGAGCAGGGCGGGGAAGCACTTCCACGACGGGATGGCCATCGGGAAGTTCCACGGCGTGATCATCCCGACCACGCCGACGGGGATGCGGGTGGTGAAGGCCATCTTGTTCCGGAGCTCGGAGGGCACCACCTCGCCCATGGCGCCGCGCCCCTGGCCGGCGACGAAGGCGGCCATGTCGATGGCCTCCTGCACCTCGCCGCCGCCCTCGATGAGCACCTTGCCCGCCTCCCGGCTGACCAGCGCGGCGAGCTCGTCCTTGCGCTCGGTGAGCAGGCGGCCCGCCTCGGCCACGATGTCGGCCCGCAGGGGAACCGGCACCTTGGCCCACGAGCGCTGCGCCTCGGTGGCGGCGGCGACGGCCTTGTCGACCGCGGCGGCGTCGGCGCTCGGGAACTCGCCGAGGACCTCGGCGGGCCGGGCGGGGTTGTAGGACGTGACCGTGCTCATGGGCTCAGTCTGACCTACCGACCTCCGTCTGACCTGCGGCCCGATTCGAAGGTGTGGAAACGGGGCGCCACCGACCAAGATGGGCGCCTCATGCGTGTCGTCCAGAAGTACGGCGGGACCTCCGTCGCCGATCCCGAGCGGATGCGCTCCGTCGCCGAGCAGATCGCGCGCACCCACCGTCGCGGCGACGAGGTGATCGTCGTCGTGTCGGCCATGGGCAAGGAGACCGACGACCTGCTGCGCCTCGCCGAGGAGGTCTCCGGCAAGGACCGTCCCGGTCGCGAGATGGACATGCTCATCACCGCCGGGGAGCGCAAGGCCACCGCGCTGCTGTGCATCGCCCTGCACGCCATGGGTGTGCCCGCCGACTCGTTCACCGGCAGCCAGGCGGGCTTCCTCACCGACACCAACCACACCAACGCCAAGATCCTCGAGGTGAGGCCCGACCGGGTGGCCGAGGCCCTGGCCGACGGGCGGGTGCCGGTGGTGGGCGGCTCGCAGGGTGTCTCCACCGAGCGCGACGTCACCTTCCTGGGCCGGGGTGGTTCGGACACGACCGCCGTGGCCCTCGCCGAGGCCCTGAAGGCCGACGCCTGCGAGCTCTACACCGATGTGTCGGGCGTGTTCACCGCCGACCCCCGGCTCGTCCCCGACGCCCGCAAGATGCACCACATCTCGTTCGACGAGCTGCTGGAGATGACCGCGGCGGGCTGCCCCAAGCCGGCCATGCGCTCGGTCGAGTTCGCCCGCAACCACGGCGTGCGCCTGCACGTCCGTTCGAGCTTCACCTGGGAGGTCGGCACCTGGGTGACCGAGGAGGAATCCATGGAGCACGCCATCATCTCGGCGGTCGTCGACGACGACTCCGAGGCCAAGGTCACCATCACCGGCGTCCCCGACCGGCCGGGCATCGCCGCGTCGCTGTTCCGCCGCCTGGCCGACGCCGACGTGAACGTCGACATGATCGTGCAGAACGTGTCCGAGGACGGCGTGACCGACATCTCCTACACGGCGCCCAAGGAGGATCTCGACACGAGCCTGTCCATCACCCAGGCCCTCGCCGACGAGATCGGCGCCACCGGGGTGACCTCGGACTCCGCCATCGCCCGCGTGAGCGTGGTCGGCGCCGGCATGAAGTCGAACCCGGGCGTGGCCGCGACCATGTTCGAGACCCTCGCCGGCAACGGCATCAACATCGAGATGATCTCGACGTCGGCCATCCGCATCTCCTGCGTGATCTCCGCCGACCAGCTCGAGCGCGCCGTCGTCGTCCTCCACGACGCGTATGGGCTCGCCAAAGCTCCCACCTGACACTGGCTCCTCCTTCGTCGGAGCGGCTTCGCACCGTCGGCGGGCCTGGCGGCCGGTTCGTCCTAGGCGCTGCCCGCCTGACACTCGCTCCTCCTCCGTCGGAGCGGCTTCGCCATCGGGTTCGTCGTCGTCGCTGCCCGCCTCCGGCGGTCAGCCTCACGAGGGCGATCGTCCGTCTCCTGGCGGGTGACGGCCGGTCGGCTCTGCCAATGCGCTGGGGCGCCGGCGGGGGCACGCCGTAGCCTGAGGGGCATGTTCGACGCGAGTTCCGGTGTCAACGTCGGCGTGGTCGGGGCAACCGGCCAGGTCGGCGGCGTGATGCTCGACATCCTGGCCGAGCGGGGCTTCCCCGTCGGCACCCTCCGCGCCTTCGCCTCGGCCCGCTCGGCGGGCCGCGCCCTGACGTGGGGCGAGCACGAGGTCGTGGTGGAGGACGCGGCCACCGCCGACTTCTCGGGCCTCGACGTGGCCCTCTTCTCCGCCGGTGGCGCCACCTCCAGAGAGCTGGCGCCGAAGGTCGCCGCCCAGGGCCCGATCGTGATCGACAACTCGTCGGCGTGGCGCATGGACCCCGAGGTCCCGCTCGTCGTGCCCGAGGTCAACGCCCACGCCCTGCGCGACATCCCCAAGGGCATCGTGGCGAACCCCAACTGCACGACCATGGTGGCGATGGCGCCGCTGAAGGTGCTGCACGACGAGGCGGGCCTCCGCAGCCTCGTGATCAGCACCTACCAGGCCGTCAGCGGCGGCGGCCTCGCCGGCACCGCCGAGCTGGACGAGCAGGCCCGCAAGGTCGCCGACGGCGCCGCGGCGCTCGCCCTCGACGGCCGGGCCGTCGAGTTCCCCGAGCCCCACGTCTTCCCGGGCCCGATCGCGTTCAACGTGCTGCCTCACGCCGGTGACTTCGTCGACGACGGGCTCGGCGAGACCTCCGAGGAGCAGAAGCTCCGCCTCGAGAGCCGCAAGATCCTCGAGATCCCCGATCTCCCCGTCTCCGGTCTGTGCGTGCGGGTCCCGGTGTTCACCGGTCACTCGCTGGCCATCAACGCCGCCTTCGAGCGCTCGATCACGCCCGAGCGGGCCCGGGAGCTGCTGGTCGGCGCCCCCGGCGTCGTGCTCACCGACGTGCCGACCCCGCTGATGGCCGCCGGCCAGGACCCGACCTACGTGGGCCGCATCCGCCGTGACGACACCGTCGAGCACGGTCTGGCCCTCTTCCTGTCGGGCGACAACCTGCGCAAGGGCGCCGCCCTCAACGCGGTCCAGATCGCCGAGACCCTGCTCGTCCTGTAGGGGCCGCGCTCGCGTCGCCACGGGGCTGCGGCCGGGTCCTCTTCGCCGCCTTCGCCGCCGCTCCCCACCCCGTGATCAGGCACCCGGGGACGGGCGGGTCCGGGCGAGCACCCGCGGCCGCGGGTGCCGCTCCGCGGGATCCCGGCTCGTCCACACGACCGCGGTGAGCGAGCACGCCGTGACCCACCACCACCGGCGGTGGTGCACGTTCGGCTGGAGCTCGGGCACGGGCCACGACGGTGGCACGGCCTGGCGCACCAGGAAGATCGCGGCGACCGCCACCAGGAGGCCGACCGCGGCGGTGGTGCCGGGGGCGCGGTCGCCTCTGCCGGCGGCGATCGAGGCGACGGCCAGCGTGAAGCACGCGAGCGCGAGGATCTCGCTCGAGAGGGCCCCGACGGGCAACGTCGCGTAGCCCTCGAGGAAGGCGCCCCGATCGACCGCGACGAGCCAGCCGGTGGCCACCACGGGCACGCCGAGCCCGAGCCGGAGCATGCGCCGCCGGGCCAGCGTCGACGGTGAGGCGGCGGTGACGTCGGCCGCGGCGTCGTCGAAGAGGTACCCGATCGGGGCCACCGTGAGCAGGCCGACGAGCACGAGGAGGAGTGCGCTCGGGTGCTCGGTCAGGGACAGGACCGCGAGCAGCGCCAGGCCGAGGGTGGGACCGGCCGCGACGACCGGCAGGCGCGCGGCGCGGGCGGCCGGGCGGGCCAGGTCCACCACGGGAGCAGCACCGCGGAGCCTCAGCGACACGGTTCCAGCTCGCGGGGTCCTGAGGTGGTCGGACGTGCGGTCAGGCCGAAGGCCGCGGCCAGGTCCTCGGTCGGGGTCCGGGGATCCACCCAGGTCGCCCAGTCGGCGGCCAGCACCTCGCGGACCTCGTCGACCGGTCGATCGAGCAGGGCGCGCCCGAGCGCCAGGTCGCTCTCGGCGTGCACCACCGCGGGCACGCTGTCGACCTCCCAGTCGGCCTCGGCGAAGTCGGTGGTGCCCGACAGGCCGTAGGGCCCGCGTTCAGGTGGCGCGCGGAGCGCGTCTCGCTCGTCGGCGGGGAGGCCACGCCCGGCGAGGGCGACGGCCACCGCCGATCGGGCCTGACCCCCGGCGTAGCACTGCTCGACCGGAGGGGCGCCGGTCTCGGGCAGGCCGACCAGTTCGTGGGCCACGAGCATGGCTCTCAGGGCATCGCCACCGTCCCACCGCAGATCCGGGTGGATCCCGGCCTCGTCGGTCCAGGGGAACGAATCGCCACGACGGTCGAGCTCGGCTCGCACCGGTGCCGCGAGCTGGCCGATCTCCTCCTCCGACACGCGGGTGCGGATCTCGAGCGGGCCCTCGATCGCGTCCGCGGGCGCCGCCGCGCGCACCGGTTCGGCCAGCGCGACCCATCGCGCCGCGATCTCGTCCAGTTCGGCGAAGTGGCAGACGGTCACCCCGTCTCCTGCCAGGCACTGTTGGTGGGCGGCCGGGTCGGTGATCAGGTCGGCGAGGTTCTCCGCGGTGTCGCCGGCGTACGTGCGACTCAGGCCGACGACCGAGGTGGCGAGCAGCACGGCGGCGACGACGAGGCCACCGAGACCCCACCGCCGGTCGCCGTCCAGCACGAAGGCGACCCCGACGGCGATGGCGCCGAGTCCCAACAGGTACACGACGTGCCACCCCTGGGGCACCGGGGACAGGAACGACGGCAGGTCGCCACCGGTGGCCACCGGACCGAGGTGGCCCACGACGCCGGGCAGGTCGTCGCCGCCGAGGACGCCGGTGACGACCCCGACGACGACCACGGCGACGATCGGGACGAGGCCCCACGGCAGCAGCCGGGCCAGCGCGATGCCCAGCGCGCCGGCGCAGCCCACCAGGACAACGGCGCTCACGATGCTGGCGATGCCGATGTCCGCGAACGGGAGGTCGAGCTCCGAGCGCGACCAGAGGCCTGTGCCCGGGCCCTTGCCCGATCCGAACCAGACGCTGACCGTGAGCGCCGCGGTGGCCCCGACCCCCACGAGGACGGGGGCCCACAAGGCGGCCATCAGGCCGAGGGTCCGCACGGCCGGCCGGGTGGGAAGGCTCGCCATCAGCTCCACGGTCCCGTCACGTCGCGGTCGGAGGGCAGCCCGGTTCACGGCCACGAGCACCAGGCCGCACAGCGGGTAGATCAACAACGGGATGAAGCGCCCCGACAGGCTGAGCCACTCGCTCTGGTCGGGAAGGCCGGAGTCGAGCACGGTGAGGCAGGCGAGGCCGACGAGCCCGAGCCCGACCCAGATCAAGGGGCTGGCGAGCAGGCGGCGGGCCTCGAGGCGCGAGAGCCCGGCGGCGACCGAGAGCGGCGACGCCGGGTGCGCGCCCCGGTACGGCGTCGACCCCCGTGCCGCGGTGCGGGCGCTCGAACGGCCGCCCCACGCCAGGTCGGCGCCACCGCCGTCGGCGGACACGCGGCGGTACACCAGCACTCCTCCGCCCACCAGTGCGAGCAGGACGATCATCTCCATCACGCGGCCCTCGTGGCGCCGGTGGTCGCGTCGGCGTCGAGCGCGACGGCGCCGACGAGCCGCAGGTAGCCGTCCTCGAGCGTCGGTTCGACGAGCTCCGCCCCCGTGGGAGGGGTCCCGACGTGTCGGACCCGTCCATCGGGCCCGGCCCAGGCCAACTGCGCCGCGGGGTCGCGCTGTTCTGCGACCCACACGTGGCCCGCAGCGGTGTCGGTGAGGTCCCGGGGCCGCCCGTCGAAGCGGACCGTGCCGCCGAGGATGACGACCACCCGCTGGCACAGGGCCGCCACGTCATCGGTCTGGTGGGTGGACAGCACCACCGTGCGGGCCCGGTCCCGCTCGGTCAGGACCTCGCGGAAGCGGAGGCGCTGCTCCGGGTCCAAGCCGGCGGTGGGCTCGTCCAGCACGAGCAGGTCGGGGTCGCCGAGCAGGCTCTGGGCGATGCCCACGCGTCGCCGCATGCCCCCGGACAGCTTGCGGATGCGCTTGTGCATCACGGCGTCGAGCCCGACGAGCGTGAGGACCCGGCGCACCTCGTCGTGACGTCGGCGACGGTCCGTCAACCCCTTCAGGATGGCGAGGTAGTCCACGAACTCGAAGGCCGTGAAGCTCCGGTGGAAGCCCGGCTCCTGGGGCAGGTAGCCGAGGCGCCGTCGGATCTCCTCGCGGTCGCCCGCGGTCGACGGGTGGTGGCCCAGGATCTCGAGCCCACCGCGGTCGGGGGCGAGCACGGTGGCGATCATCCGCAGGAGGGTGGTCTTGCCGGCACCGTTCGGGCCGAGGAAGCCGGTGATGCCCGGCTCGAGGTCGAGCGACACCCCGTCCACGGCTCGGACCGAGCCGTAGCGCTTCTCGAGGCCGTCGATGCGGACGGTGGTGGTCATGGTTCCTCCGGAGACGTGGGGTGGGACAGGGGCGGGTGGTCGACCCGGGGTGGGCCGCGTGAGCGGCGCGACGGGCCGGGCTCACCGAGTGGGCAGGTCGACGTGTTGGCGGCGGACGAGGAACACGAAGGTCGAGGTGATGAGCAGGGCCAGCGCGGTCAGTTGGAGCGGCGGGCCGAGGGCGCCGAGCTCGGTGCCGGTCGGTCGTGCGTCAGGCGGCAGCTCGACGGTGACGACGGCGACGAGCAGGAGCCAGCCGACGCCCACGGACAGGGCGGCCTGCTCGGGAGCGAACCGGGTCGCGAGGGCCAGCGTCGTCGTGGTGAGCGCGAGCGCCGGGAGGAGCCACGCCACCGCCTCGACGCCGGCGGTGGGCACGGCGAGTGACGCCGCGCCCAACAGCACCATGGACGTCGCGGTCACCGCCGCGGTCCGCAGCAACATCAGCCGCAGCTCGCCGAAGGGGGTGGCGGTCTCCATGGCGCGGCTTCCGGCGCCGCGGCGACCGAAGACGGCGGCGACGCCGGCGACCGGCACCAGGGGGGACAGGAGCAGGAAGGCGACGGGTCCCACCTCACCCTTGGCGAGGGCCAGCCCCGCCCCGACCGCGAGCGCCGTGGCGACGAGCCACGCGGTCCGGAAGCCGGCGCTCGCGCCGATCACCCTCGCCAGGTGGTCGGGCACCCCGACGGTCGACGCCAGCCGCTCGAGCCCGCCCGCACGTGGGGCGTCGATGCGGTCGGCGGTCGCCGCCCAGTTCCGCTCGAGACGGGTCGAGAGGGCCCCGGAAGCGACGGCCGACGCGACGCCGGCACGACACCAGGGGCAGGCCTCGAGGTGCGCCTCGGCCGACGACTGCGCCGCCGGCGCCAGTGCGGCGCGGGTGTAGGCGTCGATCTGGTCGGGTTCGAGATGCCACGTCGTGGGGCTCACGGCAGGGCCTTTCCGGGCACGGGGAGGGTGGGAGATGTGGACGAGGAGAGCGCGGCGCGCAGCTCCTCGCGGGCGCGGCGCATCCGGGTCTTCACGGTCCCCGGGGGGAGACCGAGCAGGCGGGCGGCCTCGCGGGTGGTCAGGCCGTCGAGCACGGTGGCCTGCACCACCGAGCGCAGCTCCGGTGAGAGGCCATCGAGGGCGGGGCCGAGCTCACCGTGCTGCAGGTGGGTGAGCACGAGGTCCTCGGCGGAGGCGATCGGTTCGCTTCGTCGGCCGGCGAGCACGGCTGCGAGCGGGGCCCGCGGGCGCAGCCGGGCCATGAGCGTGCGGATGGCGACGCCCCAGATCCAGGCGCCGACGTCGCCCTCGCCGGTCCACGAGCCGGCCTTGCGCCAGACCGTGACGAAGGTGTCCTGCAGCGCCTCGTCGACCACGCCGGCATCGCCACACCGGTGGGACAGCCGGAGCGTGAGCCAGGGGGCGTGGCGCCGGTAGAGCACCTCCAGCGCGGCCCGGTCGCCGTCGCGCACGGCCGCCAGCAGGTCGGCGTCCGTGGGCGGGCCGGGTCGGGTGTCGGGCCTCCGCTCCACACCCCCCTGTGTCATCGGGACCCCCGGTCGGTTTTTCGGCGTCGCCTCAGCGTTGCTCGGCGAGGGCTCGGGCCGCGGCGAGCAACGCCGCCGCCCCGGGGTCGGTCTCGGGGGCATCGGCCGTGGTGGTCGCCGCCGTCCCCGCCGACCCCGCCGGCCCGCCCGCCGCCGGCGCCGGCGCGAGGATCTGGACCGAGCGCACGTAGCCCAGGCGGGGCCGCACCTCGACCCGCACGCGCTGGTGCTGGTGGACCTGCTCGTAGATGCGCCGCCGCACCCGCCAGGCGTCGATGCGGGGCGCCTCGCCGGGGTCGACGGCGAGGTACCAGCGGGGCTCGGCCTCCTTCTGCCCCCGGCGCTCGGGCTCGGTGAAGTAGCGGATGAACTTCGGTGGCTGGAGTCCCGCGGACCGGGCCCGGGCTCTCAGCACGACGCCCTCGACGGTCTGGGTGCCCAGGAGGTCGGCGAGCCCCCGCCACAGCTCGGCGGCGGCGTAGCCCAGGGGGATCACGCACAGGGCGCAGACCACGAGTGCCGCCCAGCCGGCCCGCCGCAGCACCTCGGGGTCGGTGCTGTCCAGGAGGCCGCCGAGGTCGGTGTCCCGGCTGTAGCGCCACGCCAGCCACATGACCCCGAGCGAGGCGGCGGACCCGAGCAGGCCGAGGATGATGGCGGCCGCGGGGTGGCGTCCCCAACCCGGCTCGAACCGGGGGTAGTCCACGACCACCGGGCGCCACTCGCCGCCCTCCGCACTCCAGGCGTGGCGGTCGTCCTCGGCCCCCAGCGGCAGCTGGCGGACGGCCAGGCCGGCCAGGTCCATGGCCGCGGCGTGGGCCAGGTAGCGGTCCCAGACCGCCACGGCTGCCGCGGGCTGGTCGGCGAACTCGCCGTGCTCCACCAGGTAGCGCCGCACGCCGAGCCAGCGCCCGCCGACGGCCAGGCCCTCGGGCGTGTCGCGCTGGCGGTGCGACGCGGTGACCTGGCTGGCGGCCGCGATCGTGACGAGCAGCGCGGCGCCCACCCCGACCGCGAGGGGGGCGAGGCCGTCTTCGTTCGAGTCGACCCCCGACGCCCAGAGGAGTCCGCCAGCGGCCAGCACCGCCAGCCACGCCACGCCCGGCACCCACCCGGGCCAGCGCCGCCGGCACAGTCCTCGGGCCTGGGCGTCGGCGATCACCTCCCGCCGGAAGCCCCGCCACCAGCGGTCGGAGGCGTCCTCGGGCCCGGTGGTCAGCGCCGCCGCCGGGACGACCCCGTCGACGGCCAGGCCCCGCAGGTGGTCGAGCACCCGCTGCTCGTAGGGGAGCAGGGTCCCGGCGCCCTCGCCGGTCCCACCGGGCGTGCCGGTGCGGTTCAGGCGGCAGATGGTCTGGTCGGGGCCGTAGGACTCGAGCTCGCACCAGCCCCGAGCGGCCAGGTCGAGCAGTGTCGCGGGGACGGCCTCGGAGGTCACCTCGAAGTCGTCGGTGAGCAGGTCGACCACCGCGGGCGGCTCGGATCCGAGCTCCATGGTGGGCTCCCCGGGTCGGGGTCGTCGGGGGTTGGTCGCCAGGGCCACCACCGCCAGGAGGAGCAGGGCAAGCCCCAGGACGAGGGCCGCGGCCCACAGGGCGAGAGGTCGGGCCGACGGGTCCGCGGCGGTGGCGGCCAGGAGGGCGGCGACGGCCACGGGCGATGGGAGTCCCGGCACACCGCGAGCGTACGATGCGCGCCGTGACGACGACGGCGGTCGACCCCGCCCAGAGCATCGCCGCGCTGGCCGACCTGCGGGCCGCCCGCCGGCGCAACCGGGTGGCCAAGATCCACTGGGTCGACGCCCTCTACCAGGTGTACCTGACCGCCATCTTCGGCGGCGGCGCGGTCATCTTCGTGTCCGGCCTGGTGAGCGGCCCGGAGCTCGATCAGGCGGGCATCGACCAGGTGCTGCACGAGGGTCCCGCATGGCTCGGCGTGGTCGTCGCGGCCTCGCTCGCCCTGGGCCTGCGGTCCGGTGCACGAGGCGGCCCGATCGCGCTCGAGGCGCCCGACGTGCGCCACGTGCTGCTGTCACCGGTGCCGCGCCAGGCCGCCCTGCGAGGGCCGGCGGTCCGCCAGTTCCGCTTCGCGCTGTTCGTCGCGGTCGTGGTGGGCGCGATCGCCGGTCAGCTCGCGGTGCGCCGCCTCGGCGGGTCCTGGGTGGCCTGGGTCGCCTGCGGGGCGCTCTTCGCGGCGGCGACCGTCGCCCTCGGCATGGGCGCGGCCTTCGTCGCCTCGGGCCGACGCCTGCCGTCGTGGGTCGCCACGCTCCTCGGCGGTGCGCTCCTGGCGTGGTCCGTCGCGGATGCGGTAGACGCGCTGCCGAGCTCGCCCACCGCCTACCTCGGCGAGCTCGCGTTCTGGCCGCTCGAGTTCGAGCCGTTGGCCGTCATCCCCGTCGTGGTGGCGCTGGTGCTCCTGCTCGTGGGGCTCGCCGGGATCGGGGGCGTGTCGATCGAGGCGGCCGAGCGGCGCACCCGGTTGGTGGGCCAGCTCAAGTTCGCGGCCACCCTCCAGGACCTGCGCACCGTGATCGTCCTGCGCCGCCAGCTCGCGCAGGAGCTCCCCCGCGTCCGGCCGTGGGTGCGAGAGCGCCACCACGGTCGCTTCCCCATCTGGCACCGCGGCGTGCGGGGCGTCATGCGCTGGCCGGCGGCGCGGATCGGTCGTTTCGTGCTGGTGAGCGCGGTCGCCGGCCTCGCCCTGCGAGGCGTCTGGGAGGGCACCATCGCCCTGGCGGTGGTCGCCGGCCTGGCCATGTTCATCGCCGGGCTCGACGCCATCGAGCCCCTCGCCCAGGAGACCGACCACCCGGGGCGGCGCGACGCGCTGCCCCTCCCGGTGGGCTACGTCATGGTCCGCCACCTGCCGATCGCCGCGGTGGGCATGGTCAAGGCCGGGATCGTCGCCGCCGTGGTGGCGGTGCTCGTCGACCCGTCGGTGGACGCGGTGAAGCTGGCCGCCATCTGCGTCCTGCCGGTCGGCCTCGCCGGAGGCGCCGGCGCGACCATCAGCGTGCTCATGGGCGCCCCCGAGCCCTCGGACAACTGGCAGCTCCTGCCCCCCGAGGTCCAGGGCAGTCGCACCCTCTTCCGTACCGTCTGGCCCCCACTCGTGGCCACCGTCGGCACCCTGCCGGTGGTGTTCGCCCGGGTGGCCTCCGAGAACGGCTCGAACCCGTACGAGGCCGCGACCACGTCGGGGTTCTTCGTGCTGATCCTCTGCGGGCTGGTGGCGGGATGGGTGCACCAACGAGAGGTGATCAAGGCCTGGTGGCGGTCGGTGCAGGAGCTGCAGGGCACGGGCGGCACCGCGTCGTCGGGCACCTCGTCCTCCGGGGGTTCGCCCTCGCCCTCCGCCGACGACCGGCCCGGCTCGGCCGGCCGTCCCACCTCGCGCACGGGCGGCAAGCCGGCGGCGCGCAGGGTGAACACGAAACTGGAGCGAACGTGACCAAGCGCAAGAAGAAGCCGCAGGGCGCCCCGCCCATGCTGGCGGCCGACGGCCTCACCAAGTCGTACGGCGACGTCGAGGCCCTCGCGCCCCTCGACCTCCGGATCGCCGCCGGCGAGAGCGTGGTGCTGGTGGGCCACAACGGCTCGGGCAAGACCACGTTCCTGCGCATCGTGGCGGGCCTGCTCGACGCCACCGACGGCGACGTCGAGATCGACGGCCACTTCGCGGGCACCCTCGAGGCCCGGGCGGCCACCTCGTTCCTGCCCGACGAGCCCGTCCTCTACGACGACCTCAGCGTGCGCGAGCACATCGACTACCTCGGCCGCCTACACGGCACCGAGGGCTACGGCGAGGCCGAGGCCGCGATCGTCGAGCGCCTGGGCCTGGCCGAGCGGGTCGACGACCTGCCCGCCCGCTTCAGCCGTGGTCTTCGCCAGAAGACCGCCCTCGCCATCGGGCTCACCCGCCCGTTCGACCTGCTGCTCGTCGACGAGCCCTTCGTGGGCCTCGACCTCAGCGGCCGGACGGCGCTGGTCGAACTGCTCGACGAGCGCCACGCCGCCGGCGCGACCCTCGTCGTGGCCACCCACGACCCGAACTACGTGGACAAGGCCGAGCGCTGCATCGCCCTGCGCCAGGGCGAGGTGATCTTCGACGGCGACGCGACGGCCGCCGACGTCCTCGCCCTGGTGAGCTAGCGGCGCCAGCCGGCCGTAGGCCTCAGGACAGGCGCCAGTACATCGACGGCGGTCGCGGCGAGAGCCACTGGCCCCCAGCCGATCGGATCATTCCTGGTCCGCGTCCCCCTGCTCGGCCTGCGCCGCCTGTTGGGCCTCGATCTGGGCGGAGAGGATCCGGGTCATCTCGGCGGGGTCGGTGACGCCCTCGGGGACGTCGACCCGCAGGCCGGCGGCGGCGAGGCGGGCGTTGAGCTCGGTCTCGAGCGCCTCGGCCCGCTCGGTCTCGACGTAGGCCTCGTCCTTGGACTCGTGGGCCCAGGCCGGGAAGGTGGTGCCGGCGATCGGGCCGCTCTGCGACGGGGGCACCTTCACCTTCACGGTGTCGGTGAACGGCGCCCGGCCCGGGGGCCGGACCTCGACCTCGACCTTCCAGATCACGAGGGTGTTGGCGGGCGTGCTGCCCACCGAGGAGGCGGTCTTGGTGCTCTTCACCACGACCGCGTCGCAGCGGACACCCTTCTTCTTGAGCCGCTTCTCGAAGAGCACGGTCAGGCCATCCGGTCGTCGAGCCAGGCGTGCAGGGCGGCCAGCTCGGGCGGGTCGTCGGGGCCGAGCACCCGGTCCTCGCTCGGGGGCACGGCGCCGAGCTGCGCCCGGGCGAAGGCGATGAGCTCGGGGTCGACGCCGGCCTCGGCG